>JAUWNA010000018.1 GCA_030612905.1 Promethearchaeota archaeon | reverse complement strand
CTTGCTCCTGATATAATTATTTGATCTTCAGGAGCATTCCAGTCAGGATTATGATTGTTTTGGTAATTATGTGGTGTACCATAAATATCTGAAGTATCATATACTCGATAAATAATGGGTGACTGAAAACCTGAATTATTTATCCAATTTCTTTTATCAACTATATTTTTTAAGGTGTTATCAACCTTATAAGCTTTCCAATCATGTGCAGAATCAAGATAATAATTTAAATTAAGTTCTTCTTGATTGGTTAAAGAAACTTCTTGATCGTATTTATACAAATTACCATAATCAGTTATGTTTAAAGCATTTTCATTACCTTCAAATAAAACTGAATCAGTATCTGCAAGCAAAGGTGTTTGAGAGAAATTATTAAAGTCATTGTCTATTTCTGTAATATTATTGGAATTTGGAACGAGAAAACTGCTCGTAAGAAATATTGCTAATATAATAGTAAGATTTGCTATTCTTAGAACTGAGGGTTTTTTTAAAAGTGAATTATTTGAAAGATTCTTCATAATATCCCTTGTTATTAATTAAAATGATTATAAAATTTATAATAACAAAAATTAATAAGTTTAAGTTTTAAACTTGACAAAAGAGTTAAAGAATAGATCCATTTTTTAACTAGCTTAAACCTAGAAATAATGATAAGAATGCTAAACTTAACGATATATTTATTCTTTCTTAGTTAGGAATATCATCGATAAATTCTGATTGTAATATATTAATATAAGAACGTTTGTCTCCGTTTATTAATGAGTTTACTTTAGTCCCCCTTTTATTATAGTTGTCTGGAGGCATTTGATCGATAAGAGATAGAATAAGGATAATAGCATTTTTTACAAATTCTTTTTTTCTCGTTAGTTTCAAAACTTTCATCAATTCTATAAACGATTTATCTTTCCAAATTTCTGCTGTTTCCCTGTTTGTATTTTGATTTTGAAAGAAATCAATAATGTTTAGATAATAATCAAGTTCGTAGTTATTGTTGTTATTTGATATGTTCATTGTTGATATGTTCATTATTGTTAACCGTATTCTTAATTTTATTACCTTAGAGTTTGTTTTTAAATTAGATGAGAATCTTAGTTTTTCGTTATGGTATCATTTAAAAGAATCTTACTTTGTTCAGTTTAAGAATTCGTAATGGTCTTTTATTTTCTTTTGTAATACTTAGATATCATATTTAACACGAAAGAATTTTGTAATAAAGAATAAATTTTAGGGTTTTTTACATTATAGATTTTCCAATTCCGGAGGGACATAAGAATAAGTGTCTAAGAATCGTTTTCTTACATCTTTGATGTCATAAGTTTGTGTTTGGGCACCACTAGTTTCAACAACAAAAGAACCTACTATCGAGCCTAGTCGACAGGAGTCTAAAAGAGTCATATCTAATATTAATCCCGTTAATATCCCAGCCCGGTAACCGTCTCCGGCTCCTGTAGTATCGATAACATTTTCAGCTTTAGCAATTGGGATTTCTACATGGAAAGTTTTTTCTGAATCGCTTTTATAGATAAGTTCGGAACCTTCTGAGCCTTTTGTTTTTATTATGGTTTTAACTAGCTTAAGAATGTTTTGTTCGTCTAAATCTGTCTTTTTCATTACTTGATTTATTTCGAATGAATTTCCAATCAAAATTTCTGATTTTTTTAAAATATCTAATAAGATATTCTTATTAAATAATGGCGTTATTTGACCTGGGTCGAAAATCATTGGTATTTTTAATTCTTCTAGCTGGTTGGAAAAATTCGTCATAGCTTCAATACCTTGGGTCGAGTTTATTGCGTATACATATTGTTCAGGATTTTGAATTTTTTGTCGCAAATCGATGTTTTTGCTCTCGTCTAAAGCGCCTCCGTGAAATATTATCATCTGATTAGCCTTGATATCGTTTACAATATAACAAGCCGCTGTAAAAAGTTTTTCGCGAACATCTACGTTAAGTTCGATATTTTTAAACCTTGTAATATGGCTTTTATAACCTAAGCTTTCAAAATCTTTCCCAACTGAACCTAATAACGAAACTTTAGAAATGTTAAGTAATCCAAGGTTAAAAGCAATATTACCAGCAGTACCGCCGTAATGTTGAATACGGCTCTTAGCAGTAACCGTGCTCTGGTATTCTTCTTTTTCGTGATCAATAGAAACTGCGTTAACAAAATTCTCTTCAAAAGTCATAATGTAATCAAAAGCTAGTGAACCCAAAACAATGATTTTATCTCGTTTCATAAAGAAATAAACCTTTTAGTATAATTTAGCAAAACTATGTTAATATAATCCTTAACATGTATTAAAGATTTTATAAATTAAAGAACCTATCAAATCAAAGAGTATTACTTTTAAAGTATTTACAATTCTAAGGGATATATGAAAGAGCTAATAAAGTCAATCGAATCCCTAAAAAATAGCGATATATCAAACATCATAGATACTCGCATTAAGCAATTTATTTCTGTTAAAAAGAAAGGAATTTCTGAAATATTTAAAGAATTATGTTTTTGTATAATGACAGCTAATTGTGCGGCAGAGAAATGTATCGAGGTAAACGATCGAATAGATAAAGGATTCTTGAATCTGTCAGAAGAAGAATTAATTAACAAATTTAAAGAATTTGGTTATCGCTTTCCAAATCGTAGAGCAATGTATATTGTGGAAGCTCGAAACTATATCTCCGAGTTAGAAAGCATAATAAATTCTAATATTGATGAAATGAAATTAAGAGAATGGGTTGTAAAAAATGTTAAAGGCATTGGATACAAAGAAGCGAGTCATTTTTTACGAAACATAGGCTATAAAAATTTGGCAATAATTGACTTCCATATCGTTGATCTTTTAGTGAAATACGATTTAATAGAAAAACCTAAATCTATGACCAAAAAGAAATATTTAGAAATTGAGAATGTTCTCAAACAAATTGGAAGAGAAATACGTCTGGACATGGCCAAGTTAGATTTATATTTATGGTATAAAGAAACAGGAAAAGTACTAAAATAAAAATAACTTCAGATTACCTTAATAAATTATCTAAAGGTAAATCTAAATCTATTTCAGCATTTTTTAATTTTTTCATAAATTCAATGGTTCCAACATTATTTACCATTAATTCCAGCAAATTTTGGTATAGTGCTTCCATATTATCTTGTCCAATTTGAAAGTAGATGTTCTCGTTAGAGAGATTAATCTTTAAAACTTCGTAAATTCCTTGAATGCATTCTTTAATATTTTCAAAATTTGTTAGTGATTGTTTCGTTAATTCGAATACATCATCCATATTATTCATTTTTAATACTTACCTCTAATTAGGAATAAAAAATTTTACATTTAAAAATTTCTGGAAATTTCAATAATTGTGTGATCAAGCAACAAACTAACTAAAATACTAAATGTTAAATTAAAACTCAAATATAAATAGATTTAATTTTTTTACTTATTTAACATGGATTTTGACTTTTTGAATAATCATCAACTTTTATCTTTAATTAATCAACTCTAAACACTTAACACTTATGAATGTGGAAAAGGGATTAATAAACGCAATTGTTTACACAGAAATCCACGACGCGTTAGGACCCAATCCTATTTATTGGTCCCCTTCTAATTTACCAGAAAACATTAGAATGTTAGTTGGAATTAAAACCGTTACGATCCTCACAGGAGATCAAGGAGTTACCCCAGAATCTCTCCTTATTATCCCATTTCCATCTTTAAGGCTAAAAGGATTAATAAGATATATTGAAAGGGAAGATGAAACCCGAAGAGGGGGGTACGCTAGGTCAGCTATTACTTTCTTGTTTAAAGAAGAGGACGATATTGTGTTTTATAAGTATATGGTTTATCTGAAAGCCCCTTTTAACGAAGCAGCGAGAAGAATTATACAATTAGAAAACCAACAGGCTGATAGGGAAATAATTTTTGAAGAGATAAAATTATTAGGAGAGAGTGTTAGTAAGTTACTCGAAGATTATAGAAGTAAAGAGATGGTCCCACACTCTAGTGAAGAGTTTCCCGAACATAGAGGTGAGAAAATAGATAAAATTAAGTTTAAATTCAAATTAGTAGTTGTAGGAGACCCTGGCGTAGGAAAAACATCAACTATTCTACGATTTTCCGATAACGCATTTCTTAGAACTTACATCCCTACCATGGGAGTTAATATCACGGAGAAAAGCTTTCGCGTTAAGGAAGACCTTCTTGAAGTGATATTATGGGATTTAGCAGGGCAATCAAAGTTCCAAACAATGAGAAAACACTTTTATCAAGGCGCAGAAGCTATTATACTCATTTTTGATTTGACGAATCCAATATCCTTTAAAAGCATAAAAAAGTGGTACGACGATGTAATAAAGAATATGGATAAGCAGCGTAAAATGATAGGTTATATTTTCGGAAACAAAAGCGATTTGATAGACGAAAGAAAGGTTCAAGAAAACGAAGGGTTGGCGTTAGCTAAGGGATTAAATCTTAAATACATAGAAACTAGCGCTTTGACAGGAAGCAATGTTGAATACGCTTTTTATAAAATAGCAGAAGCAATAATTGAAAAGCATTTAGAAGAAATATAAAGGTAATAAGAATTAATATTAAATATGAACATTGAAGAAGCAATTTTTAAAAGAAGGACAATTCGTAGATTTAAACAAGACCCAATATCAATTGAAATCCTAAAAAAATTAATTGATTACGCTCGAGTTGCTCCAATGGCCAGAAATGTTCAAGGTCTCGAGTTTGTCATAGTTGAAAATAGTGAAACAAGAGAAAAATTATTTAAATTAATTAAATTTGCCGGTTCATTACCTGAAGATCAGCGAACTCCCGAATCTGGGAGGGAACCTACGGCGTACATAATAGTACTTGTTAATACAGAAATTAAACCTTCATTTTTTGATTTTGATATTGGAGCAGCAGTAGAAAATATATTATTAGGTGCAATTAATTATGGAATAGGGAGTTGTTGGATGGCTAACATTAAAGTCAGAAAAATTAAATCGCTATTAGAAGTTCCAGATCAATATCAAGTTAAACACGTAATCAGCTTAGGATACTCTGATGAAGAATCATTTATGGAACCTTACGAAGGTTCATATAAATATTGGAAAAATCCCGATGGTACTATGCATGTTCCAAAAAGAGATTTGGATGATGTGATTTTCAAAATTTTTTAAATTATAAATAATAATTTTAAAGTAAGTATATTTCTTAACTTCTCTTTTTCTATCTCTAAAGCTTCTAATCACGTTAAGAATAATAATTGCTATTTTATAGCAATTAAATGACTCCTAGCCCCACCCTAGATTTTGTTTTGTTGTTTATATAAAAAAGATCATAAATCTTTTTTTTAAACAATCTTCCCTTTGATACTTTATGAACATATTCGAATTTAAGCTTTATTCCCCAGTTTTGGGGAATAGTTAAGCTAGTATTTAAAGGACCTCCTCAATCTTGGAGAAACTTCGTTAAAAACTTTGAGTTTTGAGCTCAGTTCTTTAATTTAATGAAAATTCCATTCATTCATGAGGAAATATCTATAAATTATTAGCATATATTTTTATATAATCATCATTTTCTATTCTATACAGATTTGAGAATATAAATAAAATTTATGGTTGAAATATTTTAATTTAGAGAAGAGTTAAAATGTAAATAACTAATAGATTTCTGGTAATTATGGAAAATAAAAAATCTAATCTGTTAAAACAAGTTGGAAAAACCTCTAGTTCAAAGGATAACGCCTTTGATTTAAAACAATTATCAATGCGCGAATTAGAAGCATTTATGATTCTTTTAATGCACGAGGGAGAAGAGCAATCGATTTTAAAGCAATTAATCGATATTAAATTTGATCATAAAAGCCAAACTAAGGGTTACGATTATATTAATAACTTATGTAAATATATATATGAGAAGAAAACCCCAAAAGAGGGAAAACAAGAAGAAGAACCAAAAATAAGAAGAAAACCTTTTGCTTATAAGAAGAAAACCACAGTAGAGGGAAAACAAGTAATAAGAATCTATGTAAAACCTATAATCCGGAAAGAATACGAAAAATTTATGTTACCCACGATTGGAAGCATAAACGAATCGCTGAAAGATGTTTTCGAAGAATACATAGATGACCTTAAAGATGTGGAAAAAATACGCGAAAAATTTAGAACATACACAGAAAATGTTATATTATCAATTAGTAATTTATTGCTAAATGAGCCTGTAAAAACTTTAAATAGTAAACGATTCCATAAAAAACTAAATGACACGATTTGGAAATATTTTCGGGCTGAAATGTTAAAATACGAAATGTTTTCAAAATAAAAAAGAAAAAAGAGTTTAATTTATAAAATCTAACAACAAGTTTAAATTGCAAAAATTTAATATAAAAAAAAAACCTGAGAAAAATTGTTACTTCAGAGCGCTTTCACAGAAAGAATATTTTTAGTTAGTATATTCCAGCTATGGCCAATTATATATTATTCTTTTTTTGCGTATAAATTATTAAAACGCGCAAAAAACCGTTCAACAGCCACTCTAAGTTGCCTTTTTATATTTAACGCAATTGGTTTATTCCTTACTTCTATTTCAATTGTTCTTGCAAATACCCCTTTTGCATATCTCTGCTATGTAATTGGTTTTTTTATATTTATATTCTCTCATAGTTTTATAATAATTTTTAGTTGGCTTGTCTTAAATCTTGACAAGAAATTATCTTATAAGTATTATTTAGGGATTTTAATTTATGGAATCTTATCAACTTATATCTTCTGGGTAGGAATATTTTTCGAAGGGATTAGATACGATTCTGACACGGGGTGGATACCTATTTTTAGTTGGTTATTTCTTTTTGTCAGTTGGAGCTACCTAATGATTTTTTTAATCGTTCCCGAAATAATTTTAGCCGTAAAACTAATAAATCTATTTGAAGGCATACCATTAAAACGAAGAATAAAAATGTTTATTATTAGCGTATTTTTAGAACTTACTACAGTATTTCTTTTAATTTTATATAATACTTGGATAGACAATCCTATTTTCAAGATAATTTTTGTGTTTGTAATACCACCCTTAAGCACTTTAGCAGCTTATTTTATTTACAGGAGCTTTGGAAAAGCATTGGAATAATTTAATTCGTAAATATTAAAAATTCTATTTATACTCTTTTACTTGATTAGATTAACATTAAATAGTTTAAAAGGTGACTCCTAGCCCCGCGACCTAATAATAAGGTCTGAAACTAAATAGGGAGAGAAGGGTGAAACGAAGTGTGCGTTCAAACACACTACCAAAAGACAAAAATCCAGGGTGGGGCAGGAGTCTTTGTTAGGTGTTAGTTTTAAATTTTTAAATCTAAGTTTATATTTCTGTCGATTTTTAGCTTATTCTCCCTTTAGTTGTAATTATTATTATCGCATACTATAATAAACTTTTTGGTCATTTAAATTAAAAATTAAGTTGAAGTTTTTTCAACTTAATAAAGATTTTTGAAGAACATTTAAAGCAATTTCTGTTGAAATTTTAGCTTCCTTGACATTAACCATCCCAATTGTCGAGCAACATATATTATGCCTGGAGATATATTCATAAGCTTTAAGTGGCTCTAATTTACCTGCTGCTAAAGTTTTCATTCCTATAAAATAATGGTCTTTATGACTATTTACAATGTTTTCTAACTTTTTTTGTTCTCCCATAAACATTCCTTGAGCGTTAAAGGGGATTAGAAAAGCTTTAACGTGAGGAATGTGTTTGAAAGCGTATTCCAAAGTAGAAATAGGGTTATGGGCGGCAATACCGGGAATAATCCCTCTTGATTTAATATCGTCTAATAATTTTATTAATTTATCATCCTTTTTATCCGAAATCATTCCGTGCGCGAAAATCAATTTAGCATCAAGATTTGCAAGTTCTTCAATTAAAGGATCGGGTCCAGGAAAAGTAGAGCCTGTTATTATAAAATCGTTGTGAGTTTCTGCCATTATTCTTGCAGCGTCACTAACTTTGCCCGCGGGAACTAATTCTATACCACGTCCTCCAGCTTCATAGCACGCTTCTAATATCTCTAATACTGCTTCTGCGTTATTCAAAAACTTTTTGCGGTAAATTCGTGCGTTTTTTCCAAACTGCGAAGCCCCTAAAAATGGGGAAGTTCCTGTCGAAACTAATGGGATTTGTTGGCCTTCTATTTCGTAAAATAATATTATATATCCACTCTAATTTGTTAGTTTTAAGTAAAATTTATCAAATAATTTTAATGAATTATAAAAAATATAAAAAGGTGCTCATCTAAATTAAATTAAAATAAATTAAATTTAATAAATTAAAGAAAAGCGTAAAAAAATGACAGACCCAAATGCTTTAGAAAATAATCCATTTAAGGAGTTAGGTGAAATTCCCGAGAATAAATACGACAATGGATACACCCTCAATTCAACGTACATTACAGTGAGAGATGGTGTTAAAATTGCAGCAACAATTTGCCTTCCTAAAGGACTTTCTCCTAATGATAAGATCCCTACATTATTGACTCAAACGAGATATTGGAGAGCGATGGAATTGAGAATTCCATTTAGATGGCTTTTTGATAGTATGATAACAAACGCTCCAAACCCCGAAATTGTTACTAGTCGAGGCTATTCTCTCATTTATACCGATGTTAGAGGGACTGGGGCATCATCGGGTACAAGAATAATACCATTTTCCGAAGAGGAAGTAAAAGATGGTTCTGACATAGTTGATTGGATTATAACTCAGCCTTGGTCGGATGGAAATGTTGTTTCTAAGGGAATTTCATATACAGGGACTACAGCAGAATTATTTTCTGGAAATAATCATCAAGCAATTAAAGCTGTTATGCCCGGACACGGATTTTGGGACCCATATACTGATGTAGCTTTCCCAGGAGGATGTTATGACCATGCTTTTATGCAAATGTGGTCATTTCTAGGGAAAAACTTAGATTTAAATAGCCCTAAAGTTTTTTCACAAATAATGCCTGAAGTCTGGTTATTCGTTAAAGGCGTTAAAGCAGTAAGCTCTGATATGGATCTAAAATTATTACAAGATGCTATAACTCAACATAAATCAAATCTGTATGTATATGAGCATACAGTAAAGAGAGATTTTCGGGACGATAAACTTCCAGATGGTACAATTTTCGACGATCTTAGTATTTTCGCGCGAAAAGAAAAAATTGAAAGCTCAAAAGTTCCAATTTTGGCTTGGTGCTCATGGTATGATTCGGGATATGGAGACGCAATTATTAATCGATTCATGAACTTAAGTAATCCTACGATTGCTATTTTAGGTGATTGGACTCATGGAGCTGGCTTACCTGCAAACCAATTTTATCCAGATCGGACCATAGTGACTCCAAAACCTCGAGATAGAATTAATGCTTGGCTCAATTTCTTCGATAAATGCGTATATGGCGACGGAATACAAGGAAAAATAATATATTATTACACCTTAGCGGAAGAGAAATGGAAGAAATCTAGAGTTTGGCCCCCAAAAGGGCACTCTTATCAAAAATGGTATTTTTCAGAAAATTATTCTTTAACGCGAGAAGAACCAGCAACTGATGTTGGAGCTGATAATTACAAAATTAATTTCCGGACCACAACTGGGCGGAATAATAGGTGGTGGGCACTATTAGGTTTACCTATAACATACTACAATAGAAATAAAATTGACGAGAAACTCCTATGTTATACAAGCCAACCATTCGGAGCTGATACAGAAATCACGGGACAAATAATTCTATGCCTATATTTGGCGTCGACACACGAGGATGGAGCAATATTTGCCTATTTTGAAGATGTTGATGAAAAAGGTAATGTAACATATGTAACAGATGGAGAATTTAGATTAATTCATAGAAAAGTTTTATCTACAGAACCACCATATAAAATTTTAATTCCTTACCATAGTTATAACAAAGAAGACGCAGCTCCACTTGTTCCCGGAGAGATAACAGAGGTTAAGTTTGGATTACATGCAACTTCAGTTCTGATTAAAAAGGGACACAGAATTAAAATTGCCATTGCTGGAGCAGATAAAGACACATTTATACGTTATCCTAAAGAAGGTAGACCAACAATTACGATCTCTCGAAATAAAGAATTTCCATCTTATATTAAACTTCCAATTATAACGAAGGAGTAAATAACTCATTAAATAGGTGATAGAAAAAATGGAAGAAATTATACCAAGTTTAAAAGGCATGTTAAAAGACGCAACTAATATAAAATCAGATGCAACCAGATTTGAAATAACTATAACAGTACTTACTAAAATTAAAGGTAATGTGGCAGATCCTGACGAAATTTTAGTTATGCTAAAAATGTTTGGTGGGTTAAAAGAAGATGTCCCCATGGAAATAAATATTAACAACGACACACAGATTATCGAACTAAAATTTCAAACTGAAGAAGACTTTAAAAAAATCCAAAAAATTATGGAAACCATCTGGGATGATGCGGTAGATATGCTCGAACAAGCCTCACAAGGCGATTTTAGTCGCATTAAAAACATTCCTAAAATTGACGATTAGTTTTAACTTCTTTTTTTATTTTTAATTCACTTTTGTTTTTGTATGTTTTTGTTTTAATAAAGAGAAGAAGTCACTTAAATCGATGTTTCCCCCACTAATTATTAGCCCAATTTTTTTATCTTTAATCAACGACGGTTCTATATTGCCATACAATAATCCTGCTAATGGAACTGCTCCTGAAGGTTCTACAACTAATTTCATGCGTTCCCAATAGAATTTCATTGCGTCAATTATTTGTTCTTCGGTAACCGTAATAATATCGTCGACAAACTCTTGGATTATAGGGAAGGTCTTTTCTCCCACTGAAGTTCTCAATCCATCAGCAATAGTATTTGGGTTATCGACAGGTACTCTCTTTCCTAATTGAAACGACCTAAATGTATCATCAGCGTTTTTAGGTTCTATACCAATGACTTTGATTCTCGGATTCAACCCTTTAGCAGCTATAGAGCATCCACTGATTAACCCACCTCCACCAACAGGAACAAGTAATAATTCTAGAGATCTATAATTGCTGATAAATTCAAAGGCAGTAGTTCCCGCACCAAAAATTACGTTATAGTCGTCGAAAGGGTGAATAAGTCTATACCCATTCTGTTTTATTAATTCAGCGGATAATTTGTCTCGATCACCCGGCTTGTTCCCACAAAAAACGACTTCAGCTCCATAACCTCGTGTAGCAGCAATTTTAGACGGTGTCGCATTATTAGGCATGACAATTGTAGCTTTAACGTTTAAAATTTTAGCTACTAAACCAACTGCTTGAGCAAAGTTCCCCGACGAATGAGCAATAATTCCCCTCTCCCTTTCTTGCGAAGGTATGTGACTTATACAATTCCAAGCCCCCCTGAACTTAAACGAACCTGTTCGTTGAAAATTTTCACATTTTACTATTACTCGTTTAGCACCTGTCAACGAATCTAAAGTTCTGCTAGTCATCAATGGCGTTCGGTTTACAACATGGGACACTACTTTTTCGGCATGTTTTATGTTTTTAAATATTTTAATCAACCTCTTAATCGTCGTTTATAAATGTATAATTCAACTTAGAACGTTTATTAGTTTTTATTTGTTAGTAATATAAATGTGTGTAATCTTAAAAAAAATGCTTAAAATTTGAAATTTTAAAGTTAAGTTTAAATAATAAAAGAAACAACACAATATCTATGCCATTTGTAGAACTTGATAAAGGTTATAAAATTTTCTATTTAGATAAAGGTAAAGGGAAGAACTTAGTTTTCATTCACGGCTTTTTAGGTTCTTCTTGGCTATACCAAGCCCAAATTGATCATTTCTCTAGTAAATACCGAACGATTGCAATAGATCATTTAGGTCACGGTAAAAGCGACAAACCTGAATCTGAATCATATGAATTATCCAATTTAACGCAATATTTAGAGGAAACGCTTTCAAAAATAATTGGCGACGAGAAAATAATCCTTGTTGGACATTCAATGGGTGGGATGATAAGCTTAATTTACGCTACAAATCCTAAATTCGCAAAAAGGTTAGAAGGGTTAATTTTGATGGCTACTGCCCCTAAGTTAAATAATCCGGGTTTAGTGCAATATGTTAAAGATTTGAAATCGGGCGAGATGTCCCTAAAGGATAGGGAAACTTTAGAAACGGTTTTTGTCGGTTTATGTTTTCAACGAAAAGCTAGAAAAGAACAAACGGAATTAATAGAGGAATTTGTTGATAGGACAATTGAAAATGAGGAATATGTTGGCCTTCGAACGATGGAATCAATAGTTAATAACTTTGATGTTGAAGATAAGATAAAAGAAATAAGCGTTCCAACTCTAATTCTATCTGGCGATAGAGACTTATTTATACTTCCCGAAGAATCGAAGATGATGAATGAAAAGATCCCCAACTCTAATTTAGTAATTCTCACTCCGAAAATAGGTCATATGATTCAATACGAAGCCTATGAAGATTATACAAAAGCAATTGAAGAATTTTTAAAAACCGTTTAAAAGAATCTACTAAAGCTTTTTTTTAACTTTTTTTTAAAGTTTATTTTTCCAATATAGTGGTATTATTTATAGCGAATCTATCCAAAGCATTTTCGTCTAATTTTATACCCCATCCCGGACCTTCAGGTACTTTTGCCATTCCATTATTATAATCTATAGGCTTTAAAATTAGATCATCTTCTAACATTTCCTGTCCAAATAGTTCTGTCGCATAATCAATAAACGGATATTTTGCCGTTGCAAAATGAATATGCATCGCTGAGGCAATTCCTAACGGTTGGTTATGTAAAACTACGCCTAAACCACGCATTTTTGCGTAATCCAAGGCTTTCAGAGCTTTTGTTACTCCTCCTGGACGATCTGAGTTTAACCCCAAAACTCTTACTGCTTTTAATTCGACTAGCGTAATAAAATCTTTTAAGGAAAAGAATCCCTCGTGAGACATTAAAGGAATGTTAACTCTACTTTGAACGTAAGCCATTCCTAAATAGTCCGAAGCATTTACTGGTTCTTCGGCAAAGTCGATCCCGTAAGGCTCAATGGCTTTAATAGCACGAACAGCCATCGAAGGCCTATAAGCTTGATTGTAATCTACACGCAAATTAATTTTATTTCCAAAAATTTTCCTTATTGCTTGTAAGATCTTTACATCGTCTTCAACACTTTTGCCGAGTTTTAGTCGAAAGTTTCTAAACCCTTTTTTGTAATAGGTTCTTACAAGTCCTTTCATTAACATTGGGTCTCCTAAAGGTATAAGAGCCGCTAAAGGAATCTTGTCTACGAATTTTCCCCCCATGTAATAACATGCAGGTAAATCAGTTATTTGACCCATTAAATCGTAGCAAGCCATATCGACCATTCCTTTTGCTGCTTCGTTACGCGCCAAGTTTACATCCATTCGATAATTTATCTTTTCGATATTGAATGGGCTTTCACCTAAAATATACTTAGCTAAACAATTTTTTATTGCATCAATAATCTGGTTGGGTGATACACCAGTCTCAGGTAACCAAAGAAACGCTTCTCCTAATCCTATATTTCCTTGTTTACTTATGAGTTTACAAACTACGAAGTCTCCCCCAAGCCATGCCTCTTCTGCAGCAATTGCCATTCCTAAATTCCCTTCCCCTTCGCTCATTGCCTTTATAACGTAATCCTTAAATGGTACATGTAAAGGAGTTAATTCTATACTAGTTATTTCATCTTTTATAGTCATATTAAATCAAATAGTTTTATTTTGGTAATATTAAAAAAATAAAAAAAAATTAAATTAATAATTTATTGATTTTAGAACGGACCACCTAAGCTCATAAAAACGCAAGGGTGATCAGCAGCGGTTCCTCCGGTGTATGTGATAAAAGAAACTGACGTATTAAGCTCCACAGATACGAAAATATGGTCAATTCTTCCATCTGGGAGTCTAGGCTCCCAACTTTCTGGAACATTGCCAATTGTCTTTCCTAAAGGAGGGGCAACTTCCCAACAATCGTATAATTGTGCCACTGTTATA
>JAUWNA010000475.1 GCA_030612905.1 Promethearchaeota archaeon | reverse complement strand
AATGCAACTTCGTGGTGTAAACATTCGATCTCAATTCCAAAAGCGTCGCAATATTCAGCAATCGTGTACCTCATTTTTTCGTTAATATCGTATGGATCGTAATCAAAATAACCCCTCATATCTGACGGCTTAAACGCCGCCTCTCTTGATTGCTGTTCTAACATAAAAAATTCCATTTCTGGTGCGCAGTAAAACGTGAATCCGTGTTTTTCCGCCTTTTTAACGGCTTTTTGAAGAATATAGCGAGGATCGCCTTCATATCTCGTACCATCAGGATTATATATATCGCAAAAAACGCGAGCAACCTTTCTATTGTCGTTCCTCCAAGGAACAATATAAAATGTGCTTGGATCTGGAAGCGCTACTTTATCAGATTCCTCTATAGCACCATAACCAGTCACAGAACTTCCATCAAAGTTCTCGCCTATATCAAAAAATTCTTCGATCCTTTTCGAATTTATCTCAAAAGACTTAATAATACCTTGAATATCGGTAAACTGAAGGTATATAAATTTAATATCTTCTTCTTTAACCTTCTCGATTACCGCATCACATAACCCTTTCCTTTTCGGATTTTCCTTTTCAATCATTTTTTACATCAATCGATTTTTTAAAGTTTTGATAATGGAAATTATTCCAGTTTTTAAATAAAAATGTGATATGAAATTTATAAATTTACTTATTAACTAGAGATTTATTTTAGAAAATGTATAAAAAACTAAAATTGTGGTTCATCTAAAATCTAGCTTCTTGATTTTTGAAAGAGAATAGAAATTTATGGATTCAAAAATAATCCATATCATAACTTAACATAGGGTTTTTTTCCGTACATGGAACCCCAAATTGGCAAAATTCACAACCTACAAGGAAAATTTCTTCTTTTAATTTCCAGTTAATTCGTCGGGAATCTGGCTTCAGAATTGAACCAAGACGCGGTACCATTTTTCTTGCAACCTTCATACGATATTTATTACATTTTACTTTATTATGTCCTTTTACTGTAATCGCATTTGCAGGGCACTTGTTTATGCATTCTTTGCAAATTCCTTTTGCATAATATAAACAATTAGCGTAAGGTTCATCGCTCTTTCTTCGAGAAATCTTGATTGGGGCATTAGTAACCACGGAGGCTAATCGTATATTACATCCTGCTTCAGTGATAAGTCCTTCGTGCAAACTGAAAGTTCCTAATCCCGTCGCAAAAGCGATATATCTTTCAGACCAAGTAGAATAATATCCTCCTTTTAAAACAATTGTATAAGCATCACTAAACAACCCAGATATAACGTTATAGTTTTTTTCTTTAAAGAAATTAATTGTTTGCTTTATTATATACCTTTTGAATTCATTTCCATAATTTCTAGCAACGGAATAGATTTCAGCTGGCAATGTTATTTTAGGTAATACAATTGGGTTATTACTTTCTTTGCGAATCTTATCAACAAAAGGAAACACTATTGATACTACATAAAGGTCCGATGCTGACAATTGCTCTTGACCACTTGCTATCCACATTTCTAGAGGTGTTAAATGTTTCTGACCTATAATTTTTTTAAGCTTATGAAAAATGGGATCATTTCCTTGAGCAACGCCTACTAATGGATGAGAAAAAATATTTCCACCCCCATATTTCTCTGGAAGACGGTTAAGCTTGCTAGTTTTAAATTCTTCTTCTAAAAATCCTAATAATTTATCATTCATTAATCCTAAAGAATTAGATTGCTCCATTTTTAAAATTTTATTAAATTTTTAATTTTCATTTATATATTGAACCGTTTAATATATAGGAAATATTGATTTTTAAAATATTTCATAAAATAAAGGTATTAAAAATATTCAACACATCAACTCAAAAATTATCAAACTTGTTTTTTCTATTGTATTGTATTATTCATAAACCAATATTATACTGCAAGATTTATCTTTAGATTAAAAATTGGACTCAATATTTTTTAATAATGTTATGTCTATTTTATAATTTAAGAATCTCTCATCAAAAGAGAATAAATGATAAGAAGAAATAAAGAGAGTGAAAAAACTGTCAAGTGAAAAGTATAAACATCGTTATTATTCTAAAAAGAAATACGAAGCTGCCATTAGCATTTTTGGGACTGGGCTTGTATTTCTATTCGTTGCGATTTTGTCGTTAGTTTTTAGAGCGATTAATTTTGATCTCATTGGTTTATCAAGTTGGGGATTTTGGTTGTTATTCCCGCCTTTTTTATTACCATTGGTGGTTTCCAACAGATCTATACTAACATCCAATTCCAAAAAGCAGTAAGAGTTGCAATATTGGACCGTGGCAATCAGGGTGCTCATAAATTAGAAGATATAGCGCTTGAAGTCGGGATTAAACCTAAGGATGTGCTTCGAGTCCTAATCGATTTGCGCCAAAAAGGAGTTATTAGTTATCGTTTTAATTCTGAAACTGGCGAGATTATCCTTGGAGAGAATGTCGTTTAC
>JAUWNA010000183.1 GCA_030612905.1 Promethearchaeota archaeon | reverse complement strand
TGAAGAGCCAAATCTGAATCGTAAAATTTGAAGTCTGTCCTTTCCACGATATTGGCGGAAAAAATACCAACGCGAAACATATACTGAAAAGCGGAGCACCAAATTTAATATAAGGGATATATCTTTGAACTTCCCCTCTTTTTTTGTTATAATATCGTGTATTTCCAATTGCATTACCAAAAATCGGATCATTTACAACATTCCAAACCGCATATATAATCTGTGCAATAAAAATCCATATGTTTAATAATCCCATCCATGCGAAGTAGAAAGATTGGATTACACCCATCATACCTCCATAGAATGTGCCAGGCATTTGAGCAAAACTATAGGATAACTTTTCTTTCAAAGGAACTATTTCTGAGCTACTACTTTCTAAATGTTTAGCAATTTCCGTGTCTTTATCGGACATATTATAATCCTCATTTAACTTAAAAATCATAAAAAGTGATAGTTCAGAAAGTAGTCTGGGTTATTTCAATATTTTGTAAAATGTAAATTAAAAAAATAATAATAAAAAATTAATTTTTTAGATTTTCGCAAAGTTAGATTTATCGCTTCCGCATACCGGACAAAACCAATCATCTGGGATATCCTCAAAAGGAGTTCCAGGAGCTATTCCACTATCGGGATCGCCGAAAACAGGGTCGTAAATGTATGCGCATATTAAACACCTCCACCTCCCTCCCAATTCGGCGCTGGATTTTTCTACTTTAATGGTGGTTTTTTCAGTTTTTTTTTCTACTTGTATTTCCACTCGCGGAATTTCAAACACATTAGGCATTGCATGTTGATATTTCTTCATAATAAACCTTGCAATTACAATTCTTTGAATTTCCGAAGTACCTTCGTAAATTTGGTATAACTTAGCGTCTCTAAACAGTTTCTCGACGGGAAATGTTCTAATATATCCGTATCCTCCAAAAACTTGAATAGCCTCAGTAGTTACATTCATTCCAACATCTGAAGCAAATGCTTTGGCCATAGAAGACGTTAGATTGCTATCTAAGCCTTGGTCGCCTTCCCAAGCCGCTTTATAAGTTAAAAGGCGCGCAGCTTCAATGTCTTTATACATTTCTGCTAGTTTAAATTGAATGCCTTGGTATGTTCCTATTGGTCTACCAAAAGTTTTTCTCTTCTGAGCGTAATCAATCGCGTATTCCATCGCCGATCTTGCGCATCCTATCGCAAAGGCAGCAACGGCAGGTCTAGTGTTTTGGAAGGTTTGCATGGCTAACAGAAATCCTCGACCAGGTTTTGCCAGAACATTTTCTTTAGGTATCATTACATCTTTCAATACTACAGAACAAGTGTTAGATGCCCTTTGTCCCAATTTAGGAATATGAGGTCCCGTTTTCACGCCTTCGTAATCGTTTGGCACGATGAAAGCTGCTATGCCGCGATGTTTTTTTTCTGGATCCACAGTGGCAAATACAGTAATATAATCAGAATGCCCTGCATTAGTGATCCAATACTTAGTACCGTTTAAAATATATCCGCCGTTCTCAGCCTTTTCAGCGCGACATTGCATTCCCGCTACATCGCTCCCCATTCCTGGCTCTGAAGTGGCAAATGCGATTAATTTGAAGTTTTCTGTTATATCTTTCAATACCCTATTCTTTTGCTCTTCGTTCCCTCCAATTACAATTGGTCCCGCGCCTAGATCGTTGTCAAATATTGAAGTTGCGGTCCCCGGGCACGCTGCAGCGATCTCTTCGACAACTATTACAGCTTCCATTAAACCATATCCTTGTCCACCGTATTCTTTCGGAACTCCCAGATTTGTTAGTCCTGCCTTCCAGGCTTTTTCGATAACATCCATAGGCATCATTTCATGCTCGTCATAACTGAACGAAACCGGTAAAACTTCTTTGACGGCAAATTCTCTGGCTTTTTTTTGTAAAGCTCTTTGTGAGTCTGTTAAATTAAAATCCATTTCTTTTACCTCTAATTTTATTTCATATTGTTATTTAACTTATTTTTCTTTTTGTTTTTAATAAATTTAATTTCTTTATCTTATAAATTCATTAGAAGATTTGAAACTAAAAGGAGCAAAATGTGAGAAAAATAGAAAAAAAGAAAAAAATTGTTAAAATGAACTAATCAGATATTTTCGAGAAGAAAGATTTGTCTACGCCGCAGACGGGGCAAATATAATCATCGGGTAAATCTTCAAACTTAGTTCCTTCTTTCTCTTCGTCGTAAACGTATCCACACGCGCTACATTCCCATTTAGCCATTATAAATAACCATTATTTTATTTTAATTTTTAATAATCTATGGATGTGTTAATTGAATATACATTAAAAATATTAATTTAATATTTTATAAATTAATCCAATTAAATCGTTGCCTTTGAGTATAAAGATTGATGTTAATTAAGAATAAACAGTTTTTATGGAAGAGAGAAAAAAATTTGAATGATTTTTTTTTTCCATATATTTTAAGTAGGACGTCGTATCACTATTCCCGGTGATTTTTTATTCTTTTTTCCGTTTTGGACGACGATCACACCATTGACAATAACATATGAAATTCCTTCAGGAAGTTGGTAGGGTTGCTCATAAGTTCCTTTATCAATAATTTTATCGGGATTAAAAATAACTATGTCAGCCCAATTCCCTTCTAGAACAAGTCCTCTATCTTGAAGTCTGAGTCGTTGAGCTGGAAAGGACGTCATTTTACGAATAGCTTGTTCTAAAGTCATAATTTTTTCTTCTCTCACATACTTACCAAGAACTCGGGGGTAAGTTCCAAAGCATCGAGGGTGGTACGCTCCCGCACTAAAGGAAGCAGGGATTCCAAAGCCGTCTGTGCCTACCATTTGATAGCGGCTAGTCATAATTCTGCGAATATCTTCCTCACCCATGCTTTCAATCGTTATCATTACACCTAACTCGTTATCGATTAGTAATTGAAAGTAGGTTTCCCAATCATTAGAGTTCCCTTTAATTTGAGTGATTTCTGTTAAATTTTTACCAACTACGTCTTTCCATTTTCCAGAATTAACTGTTGCGATATACAAGTTTTTCATGCCTTCGTCTCGGATCCAGTTTTCCCATCCCTCAATGCCTTTTTCAACATCCTTTTTTATTCTTTCTTGGATCTCAGGGTTTTTTATGCGTTCTAGTATGTCATCATGACTTCCTTTACGTGCCCAAGGAGGGAGCGCTGTTACAAGGTCAGACATCCCTCGATTATATGGGTATTGATCGCAAGTAATACTTAGTCCTCGTTCGTTTGCTTCTTCAATTAGGCGAATAGTATCCTTGCTCCTACCCCAAAATTTTTCACCAGAGACTTTGTGATGTGCGATTTGGCCTCCAGCACAACCCGAGTTCTCAACTATCTCAATTACTTCCTTTATGGCTTTTACAACAGTCTCCCCTTCTCCACGAATGTGAGAAAAATACAATCCGTTATATTCAGCGACGACTTTAGCTAATTCAATGATTTCAGTTGTAGTAGTAAACACTTGAGGGGCATAAATTAATCCAGTACTCATACCAAATGCCCCCGCTTCCATTGCTTCTCTTAAATAACCTTTCATATTTTCAAGCTCTTCAGGTGTAGCGTAACGATCTTCACCTCCTTGACCGCCTGCCCATCGTATGTTTTCATATCCTACAAAAAAGATTAAATTGGCTGGATTTCTTTTCCGTTTGTTGTAATCCAGATATTCTTTAAATGTATGATATGGGTATTCAAATTGTTCAAGAACAGGATCCAGGACGCTCATCCTCTTTTTAAATTCGTCTTCCTTTCCTTCTGGAATGGGAGCCATTCCGGATCCACACATACCCACAACAGCAGTAGTAACTCCTTGACATAAAGTGGACTCTTGACTCCTACTAATGGGTAAGATATAATCCGTGTGAGAGTGAATATCTATAAATCCAGGACAGACGATCTTTCCGCTAGCGTCGATTACTTTTTTAGCGTCTTCGTTAATTTTTGGTTTTATTTTGGCAATTTTTCCATCCTTAATCCCAATTTCTCCGTAAAACCAGGGATTTCCAGCCCCATTAATAATCCTTCCATTCTTAATAACTATATCAAAACTCATTTTTTTCAAAACTCAGATAAAAATTTTTAAGTATCTTATTTTTAATTTATATATTTTAATAATAGTAGCTTGTATTCAAATTTATTTTGGAAGCTCTTTTTTGATAAACATTTTTTTTGAACAACTACAACGAGGACAACTGTAATCCTCATCTAAGTCTTCGAAGCACACGGTTTGTTCGTCGTCTACATATAAAAAATTGCATTTTCGACATCGATAAATTGACATTGTCTCACTCTAATCTGTGTTTTTCTTTTTAAACCCTTTTTTTGGGTTTTTACAGTTTGGACATCTCCAATTTTTTGGCAAATTTTTAAAAAGAACATCCATTATAGATTCGTCGTATTCTGCGCCGCAGTTAGAGCATTCATAAATATATAATTCAAGCAACTTTTTGAGTTCTTCTTTATCCACATCTTGTTCCATCTTTTTGTAAACGTAAGAAATTGCTTTATTATCGCCAAACAGAATTGCTCCTTTGAGTTTATTATCTTTCAGCACAATTTTTTGATAACAACAATCTTCTTTATCAGATTTTTTTAAGATTTCCCACCCAGCCCCTTCTTCTTCTATAGGGTCAATAGTACCAATCGAAGTTAATTCTAACCCTACGATTTTAAGAGTATTTTTAGGCGTAGTTCCTTCGTATTCAACTTTTTTCAATTCAAGAACTGAAGCGGCTACAATTTTCGATTGTTCCATACAAGCGGGTATTATTCCCCAGATTTGGTTTTTAAATTGCACGCAATCTCCAACGGCGTAAATGTCTTTTTCGCTTGTTTCTAAAAATTCGTTAATAATTATCCCTCGATCCGTTTTAATATTAGCGTTTTTTGCCAAATCTATAATAGGCCGAATCCCCGCTTGAATTAACACTATATCAGAATCGAATTTTCTTCCATCTTTTAATTTTATGCTATTCACCATTCCATCTCCTAGAATTTCTTCAGTTGTGGCGTTTAATATTACT
>JAUWNA010000432.1 GCA_030612905.1 Promethearchaeota archaeon | reverse complement strand
ATTATGGTTATAAAATTTTAAAAATTGTTGAAACAATGTATAAAAGTGCAAAATCTAGAAGAATAGAAGAAGTTGATTAAGTTTTATTCTCAATTATTCTTTTTTTAAAGATTTTATAAATTCTACTACACCATCTAACTTGTCCCTTGATGCTAAAAGTATCTCATGTGGAAATTCAACACTTCTTGTATAAATATCTGAAACGACAGGGAAATTTTTATCATCGCTTTTCTCTCCACCCCAATTAGCTTTAGAATAGTCAATTCCTTTTTTTAAATTTATTTTTTTGAAACAATCTAAGCTATGTAATGGGGGATAGCAATCATCAGTAGGTATGCAATTTCTATTTAACTTTTTATAAAATTCCACCTTGTTAAGACCACTGAATTTTTCTGGTTCAAATACTATTGGAAAAACATACCACCCAAGTTCTGTTGTACTGGGGGTTGGTTTCATAGTTTTTATCCCATCGATCTCATTTAACTTATTCATTAAGTAATTAGCATTTTCATTCCTAAGTTCATGTTGTATGGGGAATTTTTTTAATTGAGCTTGAAGTACTGCTGCTTGGTATTCAGTCATCCTATAATTAGTTCCATAAGTATTATGTTTATAGCCATAACCATTAACAATCCTACCACAATCAGTATAAGAATAAATATTATCTGCTAATTCTTTTGAATTACAAATTATTGCCCCACCTTCACCACTTGTTAAAACTTTCGAAGCTTGGAAACTAAATGTTCCTGCATCTCCCCAGTTACCCAGTCTTTTTCCTTTAAATCTAGAACCGTGTGCGTGTGAGCAATCTTCAATAACAAATAGGTTGTTTTTTGAAGATATTTCCATTAATTTATCCATTTCGACGGGATTACCACCTAAATGAACGGGTATAATTGCTTTAGTTCTTTGAGTGATGAGCCCCTCGATTTTATTCACATCCATAACTAGTGTTTCTGGGTCTATATCACAAAATATGGGAACTGCATTTGTAGCTACTACTGCTGATGCTGATGCAACAAAAGTGTAATCTGAAACAATAACTTCATCACCTAATCCAATATTAAATCCCATTAGTGCCGCTTCTATAGCTACCGTTCCATTACATACTGCTACGCAATACTTTGCTTCTTGAAATTTAGCAAATTCTACTTGAAATTCCCAAACATTCTCACCTTGGTGGGTACCTGGTGCACCGCACCACCAATCACCTGATTTTATTACATTCTTTAAGGCGTTTATCTCTTTTTCGTCATATATCGGCCATTTAGGAAAATTTCTCTTAGCGTCTTGTTCAAATGACATACGCAAATCAACCTTTCTATTATTATAATATCAAAAATTTTATGAGCTAATAATAAATAAATAAATAGTAAATAATTAAAATATATGAGATTCTAACGTAATTGAAAATGATTATCATCGATAAAAAAACAATTGCGGAATTTTTAGCCGAATATATCACAAATCTCTCAATAACTGAAATTGAGAATTTAATTGAGATACCTCCTCCAGATTTTGATTTTTCCTATGCATTCCCTTGTTTTCAACTGGCAAAATTTGAAAAAAAAGCGCCCAACATCATAGCAAAGGAGTTAAAAGGAAGAATAAAATTAGCTGATTATTTAGAAATCATAGAAGCAACTGGACCTTATTTAAATTTTAAGGTAAAACCACAGGTAGTTTTACAAGAAATTTTTAAGCTTCAAGAAGATTACGGAAGAATCTATGAAAAATTGGGAAAAAGTAAATCAGACCCGTTGAGAATCGTAATAGAATACCCCGCACCAAATACAAATAAACCGCTTCACTTAGGACACATCCGTAATATGTTATTAGGCCGTTCTCTCTCGAACCTTTTGAAATATAAAGAAGAACTTGTTTTCGAAGTAAATCTAAATAATGATAGAGGAATCCACATCTGTAAATCTATGTTCGCTTACAAAAAATGGGGAAATAAAAAAGAGCCAAATATAAAATCCGATCACTTCGTAGGAGAATTTTACGTTAAATATAATCAGATGGAAAAAGAAGACGATAAGTTAATAGAAGAAGTCTACAACCTGCTTAGGTTATGGGAAGAAAGTGATCCTGAGGTCAGGGCATTATGGAAAAAAATGAATAGTTGGGCACTTAAGGGATTTAAGGAAACTTACAAAAAATTAAATATATCGTTTGATAAAGAATATTTTGAATCGGATATTTATTGGAAGGGTAAAGATAAAGTCCTTGAAGGATTTAATAAAGGTATTTTCAATAAAACTGAAGATGGAGCTATTTTTGCTGATTTAAAAGAAAGTTATAATTTACCAAATAAATTTTTAATAAGAAGAGATGGCACATCGTTGTACATAACTCAAGACATTCACTTAGCATTCCAGAAAAAAGAAGATTTCAATTACGATAAATCCATTTATGTAGTGGGAAATGAACAGGATTTATATTTTAAACAGTTGTTTGCTGTTTTGAATATGATCGGATTTAAGGAAGATAAATTTCACTTGTCGTATGGAATGATTTATTTACCAGAAGGAAAAATGAAAAGCCGGGAAGGAACAATAGTCGATGCTGATGATATAATTGCTAAAATTCAATTACTGGCTTATGAAGAGGTAAATAAAAGATATCCAGAGCTTACAGAAAAGAAAAAGAAAGAAAGAGCTAAATCTATTGGTATGGCGGCGCTATCCTTTTTCATTTTGAAATTTAACCCTAAATCGGATTTTATTTTTAATCCTAAAGAAAGCATTTCGTTTGAAGGTGAAACAGGACCTTACATTCAATA
>JAUWNA010000242.1 GCA_030612905.1 Promethearchaeota archaeon | reverse complement strand
CTGCCTTCCTTAGGCTCGAATGGAACTTCGCACTCGGTCCCGCAGTCGGCACATGTGGCTTTGTGCATCGTTCTATTGCCAAAATTTCTATTAGACATACTTTCACCAAATTTTAATTTTATACTTGAAACTTTGAAATATCTTTGTTCAAGCATGTAAGATAAATTATTAAATTAAATAAATTTTGGTATTAAAATTATATAGATATATTTCTTATTATATTATAGGAAAATGGTAGAGAAAATAACTATAAAACTTCCAGCTGAACTCCTCGAATTGACTGGCCTCACTTCTAAAAATTTAGAAGAAAAGAGTCTTCTCATCTGGATATTAGCCTTATATGCCGATGGTAAAATATCACTTTCAAAAGCGGCAAATTTACTGGATATGAAAGTAGATGACTTTTTAGCTGAGTTTTATAAGCGTCATCTAAAGCATATGGGAGGACCAGAATCTGTAGAAGGGGCTCAGAAAGAATACGATTTGATTAAGAAATTAACTAATGACAAGTAATTTCTATGATCATTCTCGATAATAGCGTATTAAGCGCATTTAAACGCCTTAAACTTCTTTCCAAGTTAAATTTGTTAATCACTACAGCAACTGTTTCAAAAGAGGTTTTCAATGAATACTCTAAGCAATGGCAAAAAAAGATTCCAAAATGGATCAATATAATCAAACCCAAAGAAGAGATACCATTCTATTCTATTCCTGTTTCATTAAGCAAAGCAGATATTAGTCTAATTAGACTTGCATTAGAGTTAAAACTACCTATTGCATCAGACGATAGACCTTTACGGCTCTATGCGAGGGAGTTAGGAATATCTACTATAGGTTCACTTGCATTACTAAAGAAACTCTACCAGAGTAGGATTATTAAAACCAGAAAGGAGTATTTAACATATTTGGAGAAACTTCAAGAAGATATTTATTTGTCTGAGGAGCTCATAAAGTGGGCATTAGAAGATTAAAACGGGATTAAAAAATGACAGATGTTGTTTCAACAAGATTAGATGAAAAAGAAATTGAAGAATTAAATCAGATAAGTGAAAAAGAACGAATTGACCGTTCAGCGCTTATAAGAAAATTCTTGCTGACTCAAATCGAAGAGTATAGATTAAAAGAAGTAAGTGAGAATTACCGAAAGGGACTTGTAAGTCTTGCTGAGGCAGCAGTTCTAGCTAAAGTTTCTATCCATAAAATGATGGAATATATTGAACGTGAAAAAATTCAGGCTCCCACTTTATCAAACTCAGAAATGGAAGAGGAGTTAGAGAGATCTAAAAAATTATTTGAAGAGAAAGATCTTTAACGGTATTATTCAGTTCCAAGGATTAATTATGGATATAAGGTTATTAAACAATAAATGTTTCACGAAAAATTCTATATTAATAAATTGAATTAATTTTCTTAGTCTTTACTTGATAACATTTATGTTAGATATTTATTTAAGTATTTAGGAATGATTTAAAAAAGAAATTATAACCTAATCAATATAGAATATAGATTATAAAATTACAAAGGACGATATAGCCGGATCAGAAATGGCTTTTATTTTTAATCGGAATCCTTCACGGGCCATTTCCACTAAAAATTTATTCGATCTAAAGTAATTCTTTAGAACTTGCCCGTGCTTATAACCGTGGATGATATTGATTTCCTCGTCGCCATTTATTTTACATTCTTCTAAAACGCTTAATACTTCGTCAATAGCGCCCCATAGTTCGTGCCCATGTATATTTATCTCCAATAGACTCACGCAGTTTTCATTAGGAATTTAGGAATTAATTTTTTCCATTTTCTATTGTTTATTAATCTTTTATTTTTACAAATCTATTTTCTTAAATTAAAAGTAAATTTACAACTTGGATAGTATGAGCACCCTAAAAAAGGACCATACTTTCCACTGCGGGCTACTAAATGTTTTCCACATTTTGGGCAAAGAATAGATATATCTTTACTAAGATTAAAAGTAAAATTACATTTAGGATATCTGGTGCAGCCTAAAAAACCGCCGTATTTTCCTTTCCGAATCGCTAAACGCTTCCCGCACTTTGGGCAAGTATTAGGGAGTTCAGATACTTTCAACTTCTGTCTTGTATCGAATATATACTTACATTGGGGGTAGCCGGTACAGCCTAAAAACTTTCCATACTTACCAGTTCGTTCTTTTAAGAATTTACCGCATTCTGGACATATAATGGGTTTTTCAAATTTCTTTTCGTTTAAGAGATTCGACATGACTTCTGAATCGAGTTCTTTCCATCTTGGTAAGGAATCGATGTGAAATTTCATTAAATGAGATTTTATTTCGTCAATAAAGATTGAGTTGTTATCTTCGATGCTGTAAATATAAAGAAATTTTTTGCTTCGAGTAAGAGCGACGTAAAAGAGCCTTCTTTCTTCTTCGATGTAATTTTTGGTTTTAAAGCGTTTAGCTACTTCCATTACTGAGGAATCTTGAATTTCGCACGGAAATCCATACAATCCCGATGTTACGCCGGTGAGGATAACGTGTTTGCATTCAGTTCCTTTAGACGCATGGGCGCTATAAAATCTTACACCTCCCGCTTTATATTCTGTTGGAATTTCTCTTGCCCCGCAATAGATTTCTAATTCTTTTAAAAAGTTATTGAAGCGCGATAAGACCATAATCTCGTCAGGTTTTACTCCTTCAGCTAAAAGTTTTTTTATTAATTCGTACACGTGCGGTATTTGAGTTTTTCCATAAGTAAATCTTTTAGCTAATTCAAAAAATATTGGTTGTTGTCCCTGTGTGTTATTGGTTTGAATCGTTTTCTTAATTTGATCTTTGTTCTTTGAAATGAGGAAATTGGACACGTTAACAATGCTAAATGAGCTGCGGTAATTTGTTTTGAGGTAACTAATTTCAGGATTAACAAAAAATTCTTCAAAATGCGTAAAAAAGCGAACATCACTCCCTGTAAATTGATATATGCTTTGCCAATCGTCGCCCACGCAGAATAATTTTGTACGCGAGTTCTCGTTAACGAATCCTTTTATTAATTGTAATCTTTGGTACGAGATATCCTGAAATTCGTCTACAAGAATGTGGTCGTATGTGTTAAGATATTTTTCGGGACGATTTTTAACGAATTCTACGGCGTGGTTTATCATGTCGCTAAAATCGATTTTTTCTTCGGCTTTCAAATAGTTTTGGTACCTTTTAAAGACTTCGAGGGCGATATAGCCAAATAGCTTCTGTTTTTTCTTGTACTTTATTGTTTCTAATTTTTTTTCGATATCTTTTTCGTTGTAGAAATTAGATTTTGCTATTTTAATGAAATTGTCTATTAAATTTACCAACTGGTCTCTTTTTTCTTTAAATTCGTGAGTTTTTTCGACTAATTCCTCGTAGGACAATGGTATAAACTCAATTTTGGGATTAATTTCAAGTAGTTTTTTTTTCAAATTAGGAATTAATTCTTCGCGTCTCCTCTCGTAATCCCACGTTTCTACAAGAATTTTATTGTGCTTCTCAAATTGCGATAATTTCCACTTTCTAACTTCCAAATATTCTTCCGAAGATTGCGAAAACCACGGTGGAACTTTTAAATTTTCGTTCAATCCCCAATGTTCGATATAGATGTCATAATCAGGTAAAAAGAAATCAGGATGATATTCCCTTTCATCATTTTCTTCTTCGAATTCATCTTCCTTACTTTTATCCACCCATTCTACAAGTGGTTCGTATTCAAATTTAATATTATGCAAGAATAGGAAATTACCTATATCTCGTTCAGAAACAGATTTTACCTCTATATCGTTTAAGGTCGAATATTTCTTGTTTTCCATGTATTTATAATATTCCTCCTTGTCAGCAAAAGAAGTTTCGTCAACTTCTTGCTCGCTATGGTAAACCAAATATTCAATAAGTAATTCTTGGTACTCTTTTTCTTTTAGAGCTTCTCCAAATAGGTTTTTGATTAGCTTATACTGATTAGCGTCGAATTTTTGGTCAAATAATAATCTAGGTTTTTTGCCAGTCTCTTCTCGTATGATTTTTCTTCCTAAAGCGTGAAACGTGTAAATATCAATATCAATGTTGTAGTTCTTTTTTATCCTTTCTCTCATTTCTTGCGCAGCCACCCTTGTGAAAGCCAGTGCAAGAATTCTCTCGCTGCTAATTTTATCTTTTCTCCTAATTAAATAAGCAATTCTAGACGACAATACACTAGTTTTTCCTGACCCCGCTCCAGCAACGACAAGATTGTGTTTATCGTCTTTAATAATCGCTAATCTTTGATCCTCATCAAGTGGGAATTTCAAATTATCGTCCTTTCCGTCAAAGAAGGAT
>JAUWNA010000507.1 GCA_030612905.1 Promethearchaeota archaeon | reverse complement strand
CAAATCATTCATTTAAGAAATTCTCCAAATTTATTTTGAAGTTTTGTTAAAAATAGACCAAATATTTAATATGATTATTTTTATTTATTGAATATAATATATTATTATAACTATATTAATTATTGAATCTCCATGTCTGCTGTACATTCTAAAAATTTAATACCTTTTGGTTGGGCTTATTTTTTTTTAACAGACTTTTCTTGATCTTGCCACAAAATACTTTCATTTTGCTCGATCTCTTCGATAGTGGTAGGCTTTAGCGGAACGATAGAAGTTGGACGAGTTAGACCTTGTTTATGGTCTCTGTTGCGGCAATTGCGGCGATCGAATGAAAAACCTAGTTTATAATCCAGTGATGTATCAATGGCGCTGCATTCCTTGCTACGAGAGAGCTCACAAAAAGTTTCCAAGAGAGTACCCTTAGAACATCATTTCATAAATTTCATAACTGCAATTTAGTATCGTAATCTTGAGAAAATAATAAATATGATTATTTTTATTGTTTGAATATATATATTATTTAAAATAACTTTCATATTAAAAACTTTAAATTTTGAATCTCCATGTCTGCTACATATACAAAGTTTCAGAAGAGTTTTATATATAAAATCGCAGTCGTAGGTAACGGTGGGGTTGGAAAAACTTCAATGGTTCTTAGGTACTGCGAAGATTCGTTTAGAGACAATTACCTAATGACAATTGGGTCAAATTTCAGTACAAAGACTGTAGAATTAGCTGATCATCCACAGTTTCAAGTAAAACTTCAATTATGGGATTTGGCGGGACAAAAACACTTCTCTTTCGTCCGTCCACCGTTTTATCGTGGTGCAACAGGCATAATTTACGTGTTTGATTTGACTAGACGCTCATCTTTTACCGATTTAATAGAGTGGCGGGATGAAGTTGAAAAAGTAATTGGACAAAAAGCATGTCTTTTAGTAGGAAATAAACTCGATTTAGCGAAAGAGGGGAAAAGAGAAGTAGCAGAACAAGAGGGGGAGGCCCTCAAGAGTGAATTGCACGTATTTAAATATTTTGAAACCAGTGCTAAACATGGTGATTCAGTAGAAGATGTATTTAAGCTTTTAACTTTAGAAATCCTTAAATCCTCGGGAAAAATTTAGTTTTTAATGTATAAACAATAAATTAAAATTCTTATTTAATTTTTAATTAATAACAACTTATAAATTTATAAAGTTCTCAAAATAAGTTAGGGAGATTGATGATTTAACCATGTTTGGCGGAGGACAGGTAAAATATGATAGGGCTCTTACAGTATTTTCGCCCGAGGGAAGATTATTCCAAGTAGAGTATGCATTAGAGGCTGTAAGGCGCGGAACTTTAGCTGTAGCTGTAAAATCAAAAGACGCTGTTTGTTTAGCGGCTCAAATTAAAATTCCTTCAAAATTGATGGATGCTGATTCCATCGATAAATTATTTCAAGTTGACGAGCACATTGGCGTTGCAATTGCAGGTTTGCACGCCGATTCAAGGACCTTAATTAACTACGCTCGAGTTCAAGCACAATCTTTTCGCTTAACATATGATGAGCCCGTAAGGTTAAATATGCTTGTAAAGGCGATAGCGGATATGAAACAGCAATATACACAGTTTGGAGGCATAAGACCGTTCGGATGTGCTCTTTTCTTCATTGCCATTGATGCTAAAGGCACTCAGATTTATACTACATCTCCAAGCGGGATTTATCGGGCATTTAAAGCATACGCACTAGGAAATGGCGAAGCAACTGCAAGGGAATATTTAAAAGAGAATTATAAGGAAGGAATGTCTTTCGACGAGATCATAAAATTAGCGCTTAATACGCTTAAAGAATCTAATGATGAAGTTTCTACCAAAGAGAACATCAGACTTGTTTATATTAAGGCTGAAGACAAAAAATATCACGAGTGCTCGAAGGACGAAATAGAGCAATTTTTAACGACTCTTCTTTAAAGTTTCTTCTTCTAATTTTTATTTGCTTATTTCAAACTACTTTATTTTTAAAATAAAAAGAATAAAAAAAAATATTATTGAGTTACTTGTATTAAATTTTCTTGAGATTCGTAGAAAATAGCACCATCGACAATCAAAGTCCATTTAAAGTAGATTATTACATTTCCTTTCGTAGTGTTTAAAAATCCACTTAGGACTAAACCTTCACCAAAATACAATGTAGTATTTATTATTGTAAAATTTACTCCTGTGTAAACGCCGTCTATAAATGTAGTGTTT
>JAUWNA010000029.1 GCA_030612905.1 Promethearchaeota archaeon | reverse complement strand
TGTATGCTAAACCTTTCTCGTACATTTTCAAGAAGAACCATTGATCCCACTTGTAATATTTAGCATCGTGGCTATATACCATTCGCGTCCAATCGTATGAAAGACCTATGCGTTTTTGTTGAGTTTGTATTGATTTTATATTTAAGTTTGTCCACTCCTCGGGATCAACTTCATGGTCAATTGCTGCGTTTTCTGCGGGTAATCCAAAGCTTTTATGGTATTTCTCTTATTGGGAAACACAGTCATAGCCCATTGGATATAGTACATTATACCCGCTCATTCGTTTATATCGCGCAAATGAATCACCAATTGAATAGTTCCGTAAGTGTCCCATATGTAGCTCAGCGCTGGGATACGGATACATTTCGAGTACATAGTATTTTTCTTTATTGGTATCTTCTTTTACCTCGAAGATTTTATCTTTTTCCCATCGTTCTTGCCATTTTTGTTCGATTTTTTGAAAATTATACTCGGTATTTACCATTTTACATCAAAATAATTCTTATAATATTGCAATAAAAATATAAACTTGAATAATTTATACAATAAATTTTTTTTGAATTGAGTCATATTTTTATAAAAAAGGTTAACTTTAGAGAAATTATTGATTAAACAATGGCAATAGATAAAATTAGGGTGTCAATTGGGAGCGCTTCAGTGCTTGGATTATATCAAAGTAAAAGATTTAAAGATATACCAACTACGTGTTATATCATGACTTATAAAGAGGGGCATTGTATTGCAAATTGTGGTTTTTGTCCTCAAGCCAGAGAATCAAAAAGCTCAGTTGAGATGCTCTCGCGAGTAAGTTGGCCCGTTTTTTCTTTTAAAGATTTTCTAACAAAAATTAGTTATTTACCACCTACAAAAAGGTTCAAAAGAGTTTGCATTCAAACTCTAAATTACCCTCAAAATTATCAAGATTTGTTGGAAATTATTACTCAACTTAAAAGGAACAGTAATACACCAATTTCAGTCGCAATACCACCTATGTCGAAAGAAAAATTAGAAGAATTAAAACTTATTGGTGTAGAGAGGGTAGGTATAGCTCTAGATGCCGCTACACCTAAAATTTTTGAGGAGGTAAAAGGTAAAAAAGTTAATAGCCCTTACGATTGGGATAATCATTTTCAAAATCTTAAAGCAGCATTAGAAATTTTTTCAGAAGGATTTGTTACTACACATTTAATCGTTGGTTTAGGCGAAACTCAGAAAGAAATTTTAACAACGATTAATATACTAAATATGCTAAGAATTAGAGTAAGTTTATTTGCATTTACGCCAATTAAAGGAACAAGTCTTGAAAACCTCAGTCAACCTGATGTTATCCATTTTAGAAAAATACAGCTCGGAAGATATCTTCTCACAAATGGACTTAAAAACCTTAAGGATTTTACTTTTAATACTGACGGCGATGTAATCAAATTCAATTTAAATAAAAGAGATTTATGGAACATTATTGACGAGACCAGCGCGTTTCTAACATCGGGATGTCCAGGTTGCAATCGTCCATATTATACATCAAAACCTTCTGGTCCAATTTATAATTACCCGAGAAAACTCATAACAAATGAAAAAGATAATATTTTTCAATCCTTAATTAATCTCGTTCATTAAAGATAATGGTAAAAAGTTTGAAAGAATGGAGATTTATTCCGATAGAAGTTAGAAATGGATATTGGAATATGGCATTAGATGAGGCTGTTCTGAATGCTGTTATTGAAAAACAATCTCCTAACACCTTAAGGTTTTTTAAGTGGGAACCATCAACAGTATCAATAGGTAGAAATCAAAGCCTTTCAAACGAAGTTAATACGAATGTAGCTATTGAAAAGGGTTTTAATATCGTGCGGAGGATTACAGGAGGAGGAGCGGTGTTTCACGACAATACTCGCGAAATTACATATTCTATTGTGTGTCCTATAAAATTTCTAGAAAGGCTTAATGCAAAGAAAGTGATTGAGCAGTTTGAAATATTAGAGGCAGGAATAATTGCAGGTTTAACAAAGTATGGATTACAACCAGAAAAAGGAGTTATACATTGTCCCGCAATTTTTTTAGACGGAAAAAAGTTTTCTGGAAATGCACAAGTCAGAAAAAGAGGTTTTCTCCTCCAACATGGAACTATTTTGTTAGAACTCGATCCAGAACTTATGTATTCAGTTTTAAAAGCACCTCATAACATAGGCAAATCGAAAATGGTAAAGTCTGTTTTTGCTAAATGTATTGGTATAAAGGAACAATTAAATTATTATAATGAAGAAGATTTTCTATTATCTCTAAAAGATGGTTTTGAAACCACATTAGGGATAAAATTAAAAGAAGGAACTTATACAGATTATGAATTGGAATTAGCAGAAGACCTTGTTCTCCAGAAATATTCGAATATTGAATGGTTAAAGAAATATGAATGAAATTAAAGTATTATTAGAGAAATTTGAAACTGGTACCCAGACTTGGTTTGATTATGAAGAGTTGATAAATCTTGAATCAAAAGATTTAGAACCTTTTTTTAAACTTGCTTATAATTTGAAAAAGCAAAATTTTGGCGATGAATTAAAAATTTATACCCCCAACAAAAGGTTTCCGGCAATAAGTATTACTGGAACCGAATGTGCGTTACACTGCGAACATTGTAATAAAAAATACCTTGACGGGATGATATCAATTTTAAATAATTACGATCTAGAAGCTTTTTTAATGAATTTATCTAATAATGATGGCGTTGGAGTTTTAATTTCAGGAGGATGTCAACCCGATGGTTCAGTTCCTTTATTAAATTTTTTAGATACTATAAAAAAAATAAAGAAGAAAACGAACTTAATAATAAATGTGCACACGGGTTTACTTAGCGAAGAAACGGCTAGGAAATTAGCCGAGGTAGGTGTAGATATCGTATCTTTTGATATAAATATGGATGAGGAAATTATAAAAGAGATATATCACTTAAACAAAGATCTAGAGGATTATAAAAGGGCAATAGAAATTCTGCAAAAATATAAATTGAATGTAGTTCCTCACATCTGTATTGGTTTACATTACGGAAAACTCCATAAAGAAATAGAATCATTAAAATTTATAAAAGAATCAGGATTAAATCCTTCCTTAATAGTATTAATTGCTTTAATTCCCCCTAAGAATTCTAAAACTAAATTCAGTAGACCAAAACCTATTGATATCGCAAAGATTATTTCAATAATTAGATTTATTTATCCAAGAACAGAAACTTCCTTAGGGTGCATGAGACCAAGGGGGGACGTAAAAGTAGAGATAGAAAAATACGCAATTCGAACAGGTATTACGAGGATCGAAATTCCTTCAAAAAAAACTTTAAAATGGATAAAAGTAGAAGATCCTGATGTGAACTTTAATTTTTTATCTGCGTGTTGTGCAATTCCAAAAGAATTTGAGAAATTTGCCAGAAGTAAAAATTCTGATTTAAAGAATTATCAAATCTAATTCGATAAATAAAGAATATTTAAGAAAATGAAAGAAAAAATTAACTTAATCGCGATTAAGGAAATCCCTCTAATAAAAGCTGACGATGATATTCCCCAAATTATTTTTAATGCTTTAAAATTAAATAATTTGGCGTTAGAAAATGGAGATATTTTAGTTATTGCCCAAACTATAATTTCAAAAAGCCTGGGAAGGACACAGAATTTAAATCAAATTGAACCAAGTCAAAGAGCTATTGAAATCTACAAAAAAATAGCGCCCTTGGTAAAGAAAAATTCTTTACCAGAAAAAAGCCCTGAATTAATTCAAGCTATATTAGACGAATCTACGGGAGTAATAAAAACTGAACACGTAATGATTGTTGAGACTCACCATGGTTTTGTATGTGCTAATGCGGGTATTGACAAATCGAATGTTGAAGGTAAGGATGAAATTACTTTGTTACCCTTAGATTCAGATAAAGAAGCAGAAAAAATTAGAATTTCACTTCAAAAATTGACTGGAAAAAAAACTGCCGTAATAATTTCTGATTCATTTGGGAGATCGTTCAGGATAGGATCAGTGGGCGTAGCTTTAGGTGTTTCTGGTATAAATCCAATTTTGGATAAAAGAGGTAGCAAAGATTTATATGGAAAAGAGTTACAGAGTACCATCGTGGGACAAATTGATAATTTAGCATCTGCAGCTCAATTAATTATGGGGGAAGCTGACGAAGGACTGCCAGTTGTAGTTATAAGAGGGTATGATTTTAACATAACTGAAAATACTTCAATAAAACAAATCTTAAGAAAAAGAGAGCTAGATTTGTTTAGAGACGCAAAGCTTCGAGAGAATTTTGAAATTATATTAAAATCACGTAGAAGTTACAAATTAGAGTTTGGTAATAAAAAAATAGAGGAGAGTGTGATAAGAGAGTGCATTGAAATGGCGCGATGGGCACCAAGTGCGCATAATGGTCAATTTTGGCGCTATATTATAATGAAACAAGGAAAATTGCGTGAAACTTTAATAAAAAATATAAATTTTAAACTAGGAGAAGATTTGTTAAAAGATGGCAAATCGAAAAATTTTATCAAAAAAAAAATCGAAAAAACAAAAAATCAATTTTTAAGATCACCTTATTTAATCCTTCTATGTTTAGACACACAAGATTTAGAGAAATATTCTGATCAAGAAAGAGAGAAAAACGAATATGTTATGGGAGTGCAAAGTATAAGCGCGTCAGCAACATATTTGCTTCTTGCCTTTGAAATAAGAGAGTTAGCAGCGTGTTGGTATTGTGCTCCTTTATTTACTAAGGAAATTATTAAAGATACATTGAATCTACCTTCTTCTTTTATTCCAATGGCATTTTTTACTGTAGGTCAATCGTTAGAGAAGCAACAAATACCCAAACGTAAAGAATTGAAAGATATAATTTTTAAAGTATAAAAAACTAATCATCTGTATAAATATGAATGATAAATATTATTTAATACTCGCTGGAGGTGTTGGAGCCGCAAAATTTATTAAAGGTCTAGCAAATGTTATTGATCCAGCGTTATTAAAGATTGTAATTAATACTGGTGACGATATCGAATTATTCGGTTTAAAAATGTGTCCCGATATAGATATTATTACTTATACATTAGCCAATATAGTGGATAAAGAAAAAGGATGGGGTTTTCAAGATGAAACTTTTAATTGTTTAAGTATTTTGAAAAAGTATTACGGGTTTGAATGGTTTAACGCTGGAGATAAAGATTTAGCAACTCATATATATCGTACCGATTTATTTAAAAAAGGATTAAATAAGGCAGAAATAACCTCGATAATTTGTGAAAAATTTGGAATTAAATCTCAACTTATCCCTATGTGTAATGAAGATGTACAAACATTTATTACAACAGATTCAAAAAAAATGCATTTTGAAGAATATTTCATTAAATACCATTGTGAACCTAAAGTTATTGATGTACAATTTCAAGGCATTAAAAAAGCAAGGCCAGTGAATAACATTTTAGATTATATTAAGAAAGCAATGAAGGTTATAATTTGCCCTTCGAATCCGATAGTGTCAATAGGAACTATATTAGGTGTAAAGGGAATTAGAGAATCATTAAAAGATGTTAAGCAAAAGGTAATAGCAATTAGCCCCATTATAGAAGGAGCCACGGTACAGGGTCCAGCAGATAAATTAATGAAATGCTTTGGAATAGAAATTTCTTGCCTTGGCGTAGCAAAATATTATCGTGAGATTATTGGCCATTTTATCATTGATAAAAAGGATTGTAAATTAAAATCGGAAATAGAAAAATTGGATATACACACTTATTGTTTTGATACCATGATGGTAACCTTAGAAAAAAAGAAAGAATTAGCTCAGTTTTTAATAGATATTAAAACATAGAATTTTTTCTTATGTACTTTGTGTTGGCGCTTCCTCAATTTCAACTTCTTTTTCCTCTTCAAATTCCCCTTTTTTAACATAATCACCTACAGAAGCCAAAATTTCTTTAATTCGTCCTTCTTGTTGAAGCCGAATAATTAAATTCCTATGTTTTATAAAAGAAATTACTTTTGAGATTACAGGGAATGTTAACATTAACGGAATTAATAAAATTATTATAATTTCTGGAGAAGACATAACAACGCTCTCAACGAAAGCGGGAGGTAATTGAAAAATATGTTCCATGAACCATTTTGGATGAATGATAATAAAACTAATAATTACTAATAGCCCAACTCGGAAAGCAAAATTAATGATTGTTGAAACCACAAGACTTTGTGGTTTAGGAGCCGAAGATTTGGCCGTTAAAGTATCACGGGCTTCAAAGTCTTCTTGGAAAAGTCGAATCATATATCTTCCAAGCCTTCTGGTTTTTGATGCTGCGGTTATTAGCTTTTTTTCTTCTTCTTCTAATTTTTTTTTTTCAATCATTTCCTTTACATATGAAAATCTTTCTCCAGTTTTCGCAAAAAAACCGCTGATACCCATTGTTGTTTTATCTTCAATTTTTAACTCTTCTCTTCTTTTTTTAGCTTCTTCTTTTATTTTATCGACATTTGCAGTTATATAATGGGATTCGCTTTGTAATATTGTCAATTGCGCCTCTAATCGATGGCTTCTTTCTAAAGACGGTTTAGTAACTGTGTATGTATAATTTATTTGAAAAGCCATTTCTAAATAAATATAAGATGTTATTGCAAGAAGTATAACTGGACTTGCAAAAAATTGAAATATATCATCTATAGGTATCTTCTCTAGAGAAATGTCAAGAGGATACGGCAAACCTTCCAAATATTCAATGCTTATATTAAACAAATCTAGCATATCCTTAAATCCAAACACCATAAGAGGAATTACTAACATAAGAACTATAGAACCAACGACTATAAGATCGTTCTTTGGGTTTGTTTTAAGAAAAGCTTTAATTGCGTAAATTATTGAGATTATAATTAAGATTTGGAATGCTATTAAATAGATATTCTCATTAAATATAGCGAATTCTTGCCCGAGCAAATCAGGAATTTGACTAATGTCTGGAGTTGTCCCATTAGGAAATGTAAACCAAAGACTTAATAGACCTCGAAAAAAGCGCTCTAATAAAGTAATCATATGTGGTTGTGCTGCTAAAAAAAGGAAGGAAGAGATAAAAACGCTAAGAATAGCAACACCGTACGCTGCTGTAAAAATAAGATAAGTTAACATATTTTTTAAACTAGTTAAAAAGGCAGTTAATACAAGTTCTCCACTTGAAGTTGTAACAACTTCGTCAAAATGAAATATTGAGAAAAAAATAGTTAGAATCCATACAAAAATTAACACATTAACAATTTTTAAAATTAAAATGTAATATCTTGTCATTTTTTAATACGCACTCCCTTTTTTCTTCGCGTCCATATAAGTACCTAACACTTGATTCATCATATCATCTGGACCAACAGTTATAATATTAACTCCTAAGTGTCTTACCTCTTGTTTAAATTTTAGGATGTGCTCCATCATTTCTTCACTGATCGCTTCAGCAAGAGCTTTATCTGTTGACGACAAATCAATTTCATGAATTTCAAACCAGGGACTAAATGGATTGATGATTATAATTGTATGATTAAATGGAGCCAATTTTCGAATTGCATGTCCTATTTCTTTAACATCTGCCTCTAAATCTGATATAACAAATATTAAACTACGTTTTTGGAACCGTCTGTTAAAAAAATCCATTGCTTCAACCATTCTTAACTTTCCTTGTGGTTTGACTTTTGCAACAAAATCTAATACTTGATAGAATTGATCATCTCCACTCCTGGGTTTTAAGAATTTGAGATTTTTCTTATCTGAAAAAGTAAATACGCCCACATTATCTTTACGAGTTAAAGCCACTTTAGTTAACAGCATACATGCTCTGATTGCGTATTCGAACTTTGTGTTTTCTATTGAACCACCTGCCATAGAACTCGATGAATCTACTAATATCATAATAGTTACATCTCTTTCACTTTCAAATTCCCTTACTATTAATTTCTGTGTTCGAGCACTCGCTTTCCAATCAATGAGCCTAAATTGATCTCCAAATACATACCTTCTCATACCATAAAATTCTGAGCCAAGACCCTTCTGTTTCGATCTTTGTAGCCCATAATTTAAAGTTAACGAACGTTTAGAACCTAAAATTTCTATTCTTTTTATATCTTCGTAAGGAGGATAAACCAGTATATCTGAAACACTGTCAGGCACAATTCTTTCCACCGAATTAAACCCTAATCTATCTTTAACCGTTACAGATAGTGGACCTAGAGGGTATTCACCCCTCACTTTTGGTTCCAGCACATAACTAAATTTTATTACATTTTTTGGACCTATTCTTGTAGAAATAAAATTTTCCCCTAATACTAATCTAAAAAGTTGAGGGTTATAATAATCCCTTATTTCAAGAAAATCAAAACTTTTATTACCTGTATTCTCAATTACAACCTTTATATGAACAAAATCGTCTTTGAATACTTTCTCTTTTTCGAGCTCTCTATGTACCCGCAAATCTTCTATGTTCATTTGGTAATAGAAAAGGGGTAAGCTTACAACGGTACTAAATAGCAAAAGTATAGCGAAATAAATCAAAAAATAATTCTCAAATGCAAATCCAGCTGTTAGAAAAAAAACTGAAAATAGAACTAAAGTTCTTCCTTTTCCTCCTAACATATTATTCCTCCATTCTTAAATTATTTTGATTTTATTCCAATGGTTATCGAAAAAAAATTAAATAGGTATTGGTATATCTTCAACAATGTTCTTTATCACAGACTTAACATCTAGACCTTCTAATTCAGCTTCAGGCTTTAATAAAATTCGGTGATTCAAAGCGGGAATAATTAATGCGCGTACATCGTCTGGAGTTACATATACTCTTCCTAAAATTGCTGCTCTTGCTTTTGAACATTTCATTAATACAAGCGATGCACGTGGTCCGCATCCAAGAGCTATCTGAGGATGATTCCGAGTTTTCAATACAATATCTCTAATGTATTTTAAGATTCTATCATCTATGTAAACCATATTCATTAGTTTCTGAGCAGCAAGTATTTCTTCTCCGCTCGTTATTGCCGTTACTGAAGGAGACTCTCCAGAGATTTGTCTTCTCATTATATCTACTTCTTCTTCTTGACTAGGATAATCTAACCAAACTTTCATGATGAAGCGGTCTAGTTGTGCCTCTGGTAAAGGATATGTACCTTCCATTTCCACCGGATTTTCAGTAGCAACTACCATAAAGGGTTTTTCAAGCGGAAGTGTGTCTCCTTCTATGGTAATTTGTCTTTCGGCCATAGCTTCAAGTAGAGCTGCTTGTGTTTTAGGAGCGCTTCGATTAATTTCATCTGCTAAAACTATATTTGCAAAAAGGGGCCCTTTTTGAAGTACAAAGGATCCTTCGTTCTGATCAAAGATTTTTGTCCCGGTTATATCTGAGGGTAAAAGATCAGGCGTAAATTGTACTCTTCGAAACGAGATTCCAAGCGTTTTTGCAAAAGTTTTTGCCATTACCGTCTTTCCCAAACCAGGAACGCCTTCAAGGAGAACGTGACCATTCACTAGCAAAGCAATGAAGAGTTGTTGTAAAATTTCGCCGTATCCAACAATGACTCGGCTTACTTCTGAAAGAACATCTTGGGCAATTTCTCTAATAGGTTCTACATTTAATTCTTCTCTTTCGTAATATTTAGCTTTATTTGGGGCTTCCATTATTTATCACATCTCTTTTTTTTTATATTTTTAATTGATTTTTAATATTTTCTTTTTATTTTTAATTTAAATTAATTACCTTGAATTATTCTTTATATGTTATTAACCACCCATTCCATTTCAAAAAATAGGGTTTCAAAATCTTGTTCATTTTTTACTTTGCTTTTTCCTTCTTTAATTGCTATAATTCTATCCATAAATTTAGAAATCCTTCTAATCTTAAGTTTTGTTATTTTTGGGTCCTTCGCAATTACCATTATCATTACATTTTGAGTGGTAATTTTACGACCGCCTAGAAGGGCATTTAATTTTCGCTCTAATCTCCTATAGAGTAGCGTCAAAGCTTTACCATATCTGCTTTTTTCTCTATACCACTCAATCTTTTCGGCAAAAAAGGACGATGTTCTAAATCGTTCTCTTTCTTCTTGATTTTCTTGTTCTTTTGCCTTCTTTTTTTCCTTCTTGCCGCCTTTTTTAGGTAAATACTTCTTCAAGGAATATATCGCTAATAGAGGATAAATCCACGCTGTAATTGGATTCGTGCTCAAATGAACAATATATTGAGTGATAAACCCAAAAATTCCTGCTGAAGTAAAATCTCTTGAATATTCTGGTCGTATGTGAGCTTCGTCGAAAACCACAACCCAATCTTCTTTCGATTCGCCATACGTTAACCAATCTATAATATTTATACCAAACTGGGAATTATCATATCCAGGGTTATTAATCAATTCGTTATTAAATAAGCTAGCATCAGCCGATAAAAAAATTCTTGAATTTCCAGCATCTTTAGACATAAATACCGCTTGTGAATAACCACCAAGCGGCCATTTCGCAGGAAATCCAGGGATCATTCCTGCCACAATACTTAAATCAACATAATCATCGTCAAAATTATACATATGGTCGTTATTTTTGTCGACATATCCATAATCAGAACTAGAGCCAACCAAATCCCATCCAAAATAGGAAATAAACGGACCTCCAACAACACAAGACGCTACGGAGAGAATAACACTGCTAATACCAGCAGTAGTAGGATGGGGCGAGAATGACCTTATTACGGGGAAATCGGGACGAGTATCATATGAGCCGTTATCACGTAATATACCGTTAGGAAATATCGTAACGGGTATGGTTCCTTGAAGATCTGGATCTATAGCACTTGCAATAAAAATTTCCCATAAGAGCGTGCTCGTGCTTCCATGGTCGTGACATATAAACAACGAATTTTTTATATCACTATCAAAAAAATCAATGAAATATGGTATCTCAAATACTGGATTATAAAATTGATTAGGTCCTAATAGAATCAACAAAATAGATTTATTTAGTCTTTCTGTGGCGCTCAAGCTGGATTGAATAGTCATTACATCATAACCTTCAAGTTCAATAGTGTGTTTAAAATCAGTTGCACCATTCCAAGCACTATTATAAACAGAAAAATTTTGGTCATTTTTCCCCGAATCGAATATTGCGCCAAATAAAGGTATAAAAGTAAAGATAAAAATCACTAAAAACAAAGCCTCTTTATACGCGGACCCCGTTTTCACTTTTTTGCGAGATTGTATTTCTCTTGATTTTTGAATAGTTGTATTTCTAATAAAAATTACTAGACCAAATCCTAAAAATATCGCTCCAATATAGCAAACAAGGGGGATATAACT
>JAUWNA010000493.1 GCA_030612905.1 Promethearchaeota archaeon | reverse complement strand
AGAAATCCTACGTAGAACAATAGAACGCTTGAAAGGAAAGAAAATAAAAGAACTTCACACTGCATTGAGGCAGTTGGAAGGTTGGTTGCCGAAAATCATAGCCCACCAGCGGAATCCGTTCATTCCAACCACCAATAACCTGTTGGAGTCCTATCATAAGAAATACACGTATTACCCGTCGTTTAAACGGAGTATGATGACGATAAAAGGAGCGCAGCGAGTCTTGGACTATCGCGTTTTTAGGCACAATTTTGGGAGATTTCCCGAGCACAAAGAGATGTTTGAGACGAAATTCGAAGAATTTAAAGTCATTTTATCTGAATTGCCAAATAAACGCGTCATGGGAGCTCAGCATAGGTATTTTCAAGCAGAATTTAAGAAGCTTGATGAGTGGTTCGGAAAGTACCAAGAGATTTGGGACAAATATTTCGCATTTAACAAAGAATGGGACTCAGCGAAAGATTTAAACGCGATCACTTAATTTTGTAACTACCCCAAATTTTTTAAATTGTTTTATTAAATTTTTTATTTATTTATTTTTATTTTTTGTATTATTATGCCAAACGAAGAAAAGGAAGAGAAAGAAAGGATTCTGTTTTGTAGTAATAATCCAAACGCTTCCAATTCATGTGATCTCCCAAAAAAGGTTTTCTATGAAGATTTTAATACTAATGAGAAATTTTTTAAATATAAAAATTCTCAAATAAACCTAAAAAATAATACCGACAGTCGAACTACGAAGTTCAAAGAAATTGCCCAATCGTGTATTAAATATAAAAACCATCCATATAAATTAAGAGATTTAAAACAATTTTTAGATTATTATACAACTTTTTACGATAATATTTATTCTGAATTTATAAAAACCATAACTGATTTTATGAATGGAAAAATTGAATCTAAAATTGACTTTGACTATGTTTTAACTGAAAATACAATAATGCAAAATCAATCTTTTATCGTCTATAGGATAATTAATAAAGAAAAAAATTTCAAACGAATTGGTTTTACCAGCATGCATCCTATTGACAGATTGGCAAATTATTTTCGAAAATCTTTTGCCCCTAACATTGATATTAAAAAGTTAAACAATTACCATAGAGATCTTCGGTCTTTAATAAATCCTAATCTTGTTCCTTATAATTCTGAACTACAACCATTATATGCCTTTAATAATGTTCAAGACGCCAAGGTTATGGAAATGTTCTTAACAATTTATGAGAATAGAGCTGATAATGAATTAGGATATGATTTAAGTATAAATAATGAATATAATAAAATAATTGGAGACCTTTATCTAGTAATAGAAGGCACTTTAACGGGTAATATTAATCCTGCTTGGAAAGAAGTCCCTGTGAAAGATTTACTGAAATTTTTAAAAAATGGTTTGACAATTCCTCAAATTATGAAGAAGTTTGAGATTAAACACATCACAACAATTCATAATAGATTAAGAGCTTCAAATATTGGTATAAAATGTAACGGCACTTTATTCGATGCAAGGGCCTATATTTTAAAGTCTATTATTGAAGAGGCTATTATGAATGCTATAACCGAACCAGAGAAATTTTATCAATTTGCTCGAAAAAAGGATGTTTACATATTTGATAAATATACAAATAAATCTATATTTTTACGTAAAATCTGTAATTATATCTGGGGGGAAATGTTAGAAGATTTACCAATATCTAAACCAGAAGTAAAAACTATGACACTATCAAGATTAAGGAAGATAAAAATTGCCCAGAAAATATTCCAATATGCAAAAAATCCCACATTTAATAGAATTACGAAAGTTGTGGAGGTTATGAAGGAAAATGGTTACAAATTTAGGTTTGAAAGAGAAGCAGAATATATATGTCAATGGTATTTTGGTCATGGATATAATATAGTTCAAAATAATATATTAAGAACAATTCTTGGAAAATTTTTAAATCAAAAAAGTCCAGAATTATCAAATAGAGAAATTACCGAGTTAATGGGATTAGAATTTAATTATAAAAACTTTCATTATATTCGGCAAATGATATATCGCGTGTTTGGAGCTTTGACAGGCGAAGTTCCTAGAGATTTAGCAGTAATTAAGGATCTTATTAGAACTGGAAAACTTGGATTTTAAAAAAAAGTTTAAAAAAGTTTCTCTCCCTTTCTTCTATTATCTATAATTTTGTTAATAAAGTTTGTCTATAGTAGTCTAAGTTATTTTTATTTTTTTCTTAAAAATAGAAGAAAATATATTAATGTAGTCTCTATCTATATTAGAATAAATTATGGATACAAGAATTGCCGAATTCAAGCCAATCAAAATTACTAAATATGTACCAGAATTAGATTTACTGAA
>JAUWNA010000354.1 GCA_030612905.1 Promethearchaeota archaeon | reverse complement strand
TATAAAATGCTTGAAGGTTCTGGCAGCAACAACGGCAACAGTTGCAAATTGCAAGCTCTTCCATGAATGGATCTCCTTTCACATGAAATGTTTTATGGATTAACCCTAAATCTTCTGCTTCCTTTAATATCTTTAAAGCCTCTTCTTTAGAGATTTTCTTAGCAAAACTTTGGTCGATTGCAAATTTAGCAGTTCTGCCAAAACTTAAACAGTTCTGCCGTGGAGCATTAATTTTACAAGGATCGTTTAGTAAATCTTTAAAGTGCCTGCAATAGCAATGTGAAACGCCTATAATATCGAATTTTTCTATGATTTTTCTTACTTCTTCTTCGGGTAATGTTAATTCTTCGTGTGGTTCGATTTGTTGTTCAATAGGGATCACCCTATCGATAGGAGGTGCGTTTTTAAACGCGTTCATTACAATATCATAATTTTTTCGAGTTATTTCTGCTTCATCTTTAAACAACTGTTCCCATAATTTCGCCAGTTTTTTTTGTTTTGTTCCCGTTTCACCTCGCATGAGAGTAAATTCCAATAATCCCGGTAGGAAAGCTACTAAACGATAAACCATCACACCAGTAGTCCTACTGGGTATAGCCGTTATCATTCCGATGTACATTAACTCATTTAGTATTTTGTTTAATGATGCGTCATCTAAATCAAATTTGGATTTAATTTGGTCCCAATTAAGAGATTTTCGAAACTTTAAAAGAAACTTTAATTGCTCTTCGTTTATCAATGTCTTTAACAATTCGATAAGGGTGTCATTAATGGGTATAGGTGGACCTCCTGCCTTTAAAATATTTCTTGCAAGTTGTTGCCATAATTTATCTGTCATCTTATATCCCTCATTTTAAGTTGTTTTTATCCTTGGAGGCGGAACAAAAACCTCTCTATTTCCAGTTCTTTCTAATTCCATTGCGTCTTCAGGACAATGATGGACGCAAACGCCACATCCTATACATCTATTTTCGTTAACAACAGCAATAGCATCTTCCAATTCAATTGCCTCCATTGGACATTTCTCCACACATGTTCCGCAACCTATGCAAATATCATCAATCACTTTTGCTAAATAACTAGTATAGCAATGGTATGGCATAACGCCGTTCCAAAATAAAGAAAATATGCCACAACAACATTTACAGCAATTACAAATAGCTTCTTCGTCTAATTCTGGTTTGAGATGAGTATGAAACGCTTTATGAACGAGTCCTTCGTCTGATGCCTTATTAATTATTTTTATTGCTTCTTCCTTTGAAATTTTGTTTCCAAAGTTATGGTCTACCGCAAATTTTGCGCTTTTCCCTAACAATAAGCAGTTCAATCTTTCGTTTGTAACTTTACAAGAGTCACCTAACAGATCTTTCTCGTGTCGACAATAGCAATGAACGAGAGCAATATCGTCGTATTTATTAACTATTTTTGAAGCTTCTTCATACGGTAGTATTTTATCAACTGGAACGTCCTCAATTTCTACCTCAACGGGTACGACTCTTGTAATAGGCGGAAATTTTTTAAACTGAGCGACAATGTGATCGTAGTTTCTTTGAGTTCCTTCGCTCATTTCTTCAAACATTTTGTCAAAAAGGTGTGCCAGTTTTATTTGTTTTTTTCCTGTTTCACCTCTCGTAAATTGCATTTCAAATAGACCTGGAAAGGGACCCAGCAGCCTATATACCATTATTCCCGTCCTCCTGCTTGGAACGCCTACTACGACTCCGTTATACATCAATTCGTTTAAAGTCTGATTTAGGGCTTCCTCACTTAAGATTGTTTTTTCTCTTATCTGATCTATGCTAAGAGAAGGCTTTTTAAAGATTGCGATGAAATCTGCTTGTTCTTCAGTCATTATTAGTTGTAGCAATTCAAGAAGAGTATCATTAACAACCATAGGAAGTTGTCCAGCTTTAACAATCGTTCGCGCTGCTTTGTACCAAATTTTTTTACTATCTTTTACCATTTTTTATAATCCCCTTAGTAATACCTAATACTAATTAAACAGATTAAAAAATGCTTAATTTAATTAAAATTCTATGTTATGCTATAAAAAGATTATTTTTTAAACTAGCGATATTAGCAATTATTAAAGCGGTTCTCTTACTAAATAATAAACCTTTTCAGATTCGCATTTCGGACAATGTGTTCTATGTTCTTGCGAGGCTAGTTCATCTTCCCACTCCTCATTACAATTTAGGCACCCGTAGCCCATAAAACCCCGCTTAAAATTAATGTTCCCCCCATGAACGCGTATATCTTTTCCTTCAATAAGAGCTTGAGTGATCGTTTTATGAGCTTTGTCCAAAATTCTAGAAAAAGTTGGTTGAGATACACCCATTTTTTCTGCAGATTCCTTTTGATTCAAGGAAATATAATGCTTCAATCGCATTGCTTCGAATTCTGCGACCGTTAAACCAACAAAATCCACTAATAATGGGTCTATTCGCTCAGATTGAAAGTAAAAATTATTGGGCGTATTTTTTACATACCTCATCCTTGTACGACGACCCATTTTTACACACCACTATTATTATTAAAATTTTTAATAATTATTCGCAATTGATATATTTATTTATGAAAAATATTCATTTTAAATATTGGGTTATACATATCTATTTTAATATAAAAAAATTGGTTGATCAAATGAAGCCAAGTGAAAATGAATATAAAATGATTTATACGGGTATTTTTTCTTCTTTATATTTTACTCAAGGAGTTACTCAGAGCATATTTACTATAATTGTACCCGTATATCTGTTAAATCAACTTGGTTCTCTTGACACGGCGGCTCTTTCGTTCATGTTTTCCATTATTTTAACGCCTTTTATTCTTAAATTGATATATGGCTTATTAAGCGATAAAATTGGCTCAAAAAAACTTGGTAGAAGGAAACCATGGATATTAGGTTCCACCAGTTTTACAGGAATTATGTGGATAGTACTATCTTTTTTAATTCCTTTTTTACTTGATTCAAATCCTTCAGGAATTATTGGTTATGTCTCTTTACTTGGTTTTATATTAATTTTGGGGGTAGCAATATCAGATACGGCAATGGACGGTTTTATTCTTGATATTTGTCCTAAAGAGCTGTTAGGGCGTACTACAGGAACAGTTTGGGCATTTAGATCGTTAGGAATAATAATTGGAGGACCAATAATTTTATTCCTAATTCTATTTATCCAATTTGAATTAATACTAATTAGTATTGGTATCCTTACAGTTCTATTTGGACTTTTAACTCTGAAAATACCACACAACACTATTACTGAAAAAGTAAAATTGGGAAAAAATCTTAAATCAATGTTTAAGAAGGGAGAAAACTGGAAAATGTTT
>JAUWNA010000413.1 GCA_030612905.1 Promethearchaeota archaeon | reverse complement strand
TTCGGCGGTCTGAGATATTTCCGAGCTCAGAAGCGGCTAAACTAATATAATCCAAGGGTAAGGCAAGAGGTTGCCCATGAAAGTTTCCACCACTGATAGCAGTATCTTTATCAAAAACTATAGGATTGTCCGTAACTGAATTTAATTCACATTCCAACTTCTCGCTTAAATGTGAAAAAGCATCTCTGGAGGCTCCATGGACTTGGGGGATACATCGAATAGAATAAGGATCTTGAACCCGACCACAATTTGCATGTGATTCTACAAATTGAGAATTCTTCAAAAACTTCCTGATTCTTTTAGCAACGGTTTTAGCACCATTATGAGGTCGTAAAGCAATTAATCTCTCATTGAAGGGTTGAGGTGATCCTAAATACGCTTCAAGCGATATTGCTCCGATAAGATCGGCTTGCTCTAAACAATTAAAAATCTTTTCAGCGACAATTACAGCATGGGCAGAAATAAATTGTGTCCCATTAATCAATGCTAAACCCTCTTTGGCGTGCAATTTCATAGGAGATAAATCGTATTCGTTTAATATCTTTGCTGCGTTGTGATAATTTTTACCATCTCTTGATAAATAACCTAACCCTATGAGGGGTAGAAATAAATGAGCTAACGGGGCAAGGTCTCCGGATGCCCCTACCGACCCTTGTTCTGGAACCAACGGAATTAAATCGTTGTTGATGTGCCAGAGAATTCTTTCAATCAAATTTAAAGAAATCCCAGAATACCCCATGCTTAACGCGTGAACTTTAAGAATCAACATCAATTTTGCGATTTCCTTGTTAATAGGTGAACCAACGCCTACACTATGGCTCTTAAGGAGATTTGATTGTAATTTCCCAACTTCTTTTTTTGATATTCTAGTTGTACATAAAGACCCAAATCCCGTGTTAATGCTGTATACTAAGACTTCGCCGTTTGCAATATCTTGAACAACATTATAGTTTTTTTCAATTTTTCTTTTGGTTTCTTCCGTTAGGACACCATTAATCTGTCCTCTAGCAATCTTCAGGGCCAAATTAACAGTCAAGTGATCTTGACCGTATTTAAAATCATTTTCCATGATAACCAAACCAAATAGGACTATTACTTTATTTATACTTTTTTAAATACACATTAATAACATCATTTAATAAATCATCTTTTACCAAAAAAGGTAAGGTGATGTGCCCTCTATCTTGATTCTTAAGATTCCAATCACAAGCTGTCGTTAACGCGTTTTCATTTCTAGCCCAAGCTCTCCTAGCGACACCACAGTTTACATCCCACTCAATTGCAGAGCGAATTATGGTATTTACTCGTTCTGAACCATCTAACACTAAACCAAAACCGCCGTTAATTGCTTTTCCAGTACCAACGCCTCCTCCATTCGATAATACGCACATAGTCATCCCTCTTGCTATATTGCCCGCCCAAGAGTGATGAGCCATATCAGACATAATATTACTGCCATCTTTTATATTTGATGTCTCCCTAAAAGGACTATCGGTCCCAGAAACATCGTGATGGTCCCGGCCTAACATAATCGCTCCAATATCTCTGTTTTTAACCATTTCGTTGAATTTTAAAGCAATATTTACTCGAGTTTCCATATCGGCATATAATATACGAGCTTGAGAACCAACTACTAAGTTGTTCTTTTCGGCATTCTTTATCCAATGCCAGTTATCTCTATCTTGTGAGCTCCGATTTGGATCGATTGAAGAAATTGCAACTTGATCGGTTTTTATTAAATCTGAATGTTCTAAGCTTAGGCACACCCATCGGAAAGGTCCATATCCATAATCAAAACATAATGGCCCCATTATATGTTCTACATAAGAGGGAAATATGAAACCATTCTTTGGATCACCATTAATTGCAATATCATGAGCTCCAGCGTCGTAAATTGCTTTTAGAAACGAATTTCCATAGTCCCAGAATATAGTACCTCTACTAACCATAATTTTAATAAAGTTATATTGTTCTCTTAAAGATTCGTCAACTAACCTTTCAAATTTCGCTCTGTCAGACTTTAATAACGCCCTACCTTCCTCAAAACTTAAACCAGCGGGGGTATATCCACCTTCATAAGGTGCGTGACAAGAAGTTTGATCTGATGCAAGCTCCACTTTAATGTTGTTGTCTACTACGTATTTCCAGATATCAACAATGTTACCATGATACGCAATTGAAATTGGTTCTTTCTTTTTTCTATATTCTTCAACCCAACTAAAAATTTCTTCAAGATTGCTCGAGGTTTTACTAACCCATCCTTGCTCATAGCGAGTTTTAATTCGGGAATCGTCAACTTCAGCGATAACTCCTATACCACCCGAAATTTCAGTTGCTTTCGCCTGAGCTCCACTCATCCCTCCCAATCCAGAAGTTAAATAGAGAACTCCTTTAAGGCCTTCACTATCAGGTATTTTTAAATAAAGCCGACCTGCGTTTAGCAGTGTGATGTAAGTTCCATGGACAATGCCTTGAGGGCCTATATACATCCACCCTCCAGCAGTCATTTGACCGTAATTTGCCACACCTAAAGCTGAGACTCTTTTGAACTCTTCGGGTGTATCAAACATGCCAACAATCAAACCATTGGTCATAATTACTCTCGGAGCTTCTCTTTTACTGGGAAACAAGCCAAGGGGATGACCCGACATAACCACAAGGGTTTGTTCTTCACTTATTTCTTCGAGATATTTCTTAATTAATCGATACTGCATCCAATTTTGGCAGACTTGCCCACTTTCGCCATATGTAACGAGTTCATATGGATAAAGAGCTATGTTAAAATCTAGATTATTATCAATCATTAATTGTATCGCACGAGCTTCTAAAATACCCTTATACTCATCAACAGGTTTAGCTTTTATTTGCCCCACGGGTCTATATCGATAAGCGTATATTCGTCCTCTATTAATTAACTCGTCTAAATACTCAG
>JAUWNA010000380.1 GCA_030612905.1 Promethearchaeota archaeon | reverse complement strand
ATATGGCCAGCCCCCATATAGTTCTTAGAATGAAATAATAATAATCCATTCCTGTAGATCTATGATTTTTATTTGACATCTTTATCCTCCTGATAAACCTTATTTTTTTGCCTTTCTTTGATAAATATAATGAGCGCTATTAATCCGTTCAAAAATAACACACCTATTAAAATAAAAGCTAAAAAAGGCGCGTTTAACGATATATTTTGAGCGTTTGGAATTAATAAAAAGTTCATATCGATTTTAACAAAAAAACCTATTATCAAAACTACGGTTGTTAAAAGGACCATTTGATTTGTTATTTTTATTTTTTTATAATATTTTTCTAACATCTTTCTTTAAAACCTCATATTTCTTAATTGTTGTATAACATTGTCGTTTTTATCGTATCGGGGTTCATATTCGTAGAAACTTTCTAAAAAAACTATAAACAACGAGTAATAAATAACGATTGTAAGAATATATATAGTAAAAACATCGTTTAGAACGTAAAGAGAGAAATACGCTATTACCGAAGGGAATGCTAACACGACATCAATTCCGACCAATTCCGAAAACGCGACGGGATATAAAACTAACACAAAACCGTAACTCATTATTATAACAATTACAAATGTAAAAAATAGGGCCACTAAGGACGCGTTAAACACGGACCTTCTCGACATATCTTCCGTAAGCATAATCCCTACGATCGTAGACGCAAATAACGAGATTCCCAACAACCCTAATATGATAAGTAGTAAAATATCGTTCCCAGCCAATAAATCTAGCGCGAAATCGTTTATTATCCTAGCTAATAAGGCCCAAAACATCAAAATAACTAATAACGAAACGAATAACCCCAGAATGAAAATCCTAACCTTGGTCCCTGTATCAATTTCTTGCATTTTTATTTCACCTAAATAATATATGAACTTAAATCTAATTGTTTTAATTTCTCTTGTCTAAATAATTCTTTATTTAAAGGACTCCACTTTTTTGGAATCTGTCCGTTCTTTAGAGCAAGTGTGTTAGCTTGAAGTATCTTTTTATACCTTTCTGATTTCATAGGATTTGATTGATAACAAGTAATTCTTCCATGATTATTAATGCTTAGAAAGCAATGGTTATCTGGATCATCGTTAGATTTACAATAATCAATGTGATGATAAGCAGATCGCTTATTTGGATTTAATTTTGTTCCCGTAAGCATATCTCTACCGTTTTGCAGGTTCCATTTTTCGTTTCTTAATTGTTGCTCGTAGAAATTCTCACCGTAAGGAGCATACACTTCCTCCCTATTAGGGTTATAATTCCAATGATTAACTCCATCTATTTTTGATTTAACTTCAGGGCTATTTCTTGCTATTTTTACAGCTTTTTGATGTTTTTCTCTTATCTTTGGATCTTTAAATAATTCAATAGCTATTTCTCTGTGTTTTTGTTTTTGCTCTTCAGTATTCTTGACAATCTTTTGAGTTTCCCTATTTTTTCTACAATATTCTTCTGACATTTTTTTGCCCTTATTCCATGGTTCATATCCTTCCTTAGCTTTTCTCATTTTCTCTCTCGATTCTTCTGACATTTTTTTGCCCTTATTCCATGGCGTTTTTCCCTTCATTGCTTCGCTCAATTTTTTCTTTTGTTCTTCACTCATAGGGATTCCTTTGTTCCACGGTATTCTTCCTTTCATTGCTTCACTTTGTTTTCTTCTTTGCACTTCACTTATTGGAATTCCTTTATTCCATGGTGTTTTTCCTTTATTTGCATGATTTACTTTACTTTTATATTCTTTTTTTGGCAATTAAAAATTCACCATCCAAAAGCTTTGTGCCACAACTATGAAATTTAATAAAAAATGGGCTAAAATTACGGCCGTTAAATCTTCGGTGTACCAATACGAGAGCCCCAACCAGAGCCCACAGAGAAATGTGCCTAATAAAAGGGAAAAGTCTTCGTAGTAATTCACGTGAATCCCGGCAAAAAATAAAGCAGTAATTATTATCCCAAATAATACCCATATCGAAATCTCTTTTTTAAAAATTCTAATTTTAAATCCAACTTTAGAGAAAGACGCAATAACTATCGAGATTAACACGCCTCTGAAAAAGTTCTCTTCGGATGGCCCTGCAAAAATAATAGCCAAGCAAATTTCTGGCGTTTTAACCGTCATTGGGATAAATTGAACTGCAGCTTGAATGACAGCCAATCCAGCTAATATAATAACCACGCGAATTAAAAGAAACCCGGATAATGGAGTAAAATATTTTGGTTTTATTTGAAAACCTCTTTTATTAATTACGTCGTAAAATAACAATCCTGAAAGCGCAAATAGACACTCAATTCCAGCAATATAGGCGAAATACTGCCCGTAATCGTCAGTATCTTGAAAGTGAGTTAACCATAAATAACCTTGTATTACTACCGCAAAAACGGTTAAATAATACCCAATCCTTGTATATTTACTAACGCTCGAATTATAGCCTGTTATCTACAACACCTTTTATTTTTTTTTTGTTAGGTTTACTCGTTAAGTTTACTAATTCAGGAGGGATTTCGTTTTTCCTCTCTTTTGTACTATAATACAACTTTAAGGCCCCGAACGACAATCCAACAAAAAAGAGTATAACAATTAGATAAGTTACGAATGTGTTAATTATTGGCGCTGGATCGGTAGGAATGTCTGCTTCGTAGAATCCAAATGGGACCGTACGGTTTTCTGGTAAGGGTTTCCATTCGTCGAGATATTTTTGATCTTTTACAGACCATAGATTATAGTCAGTGCTATATTTTGGAAGATATTGAAGAATTGAATTTTGGGCTGTAATAGTTAAATTATCAATAATGTCTTGGTATCGTAAATGCACCTCAATAGATTGATTCTTGTAATTGTTGATAAACTCCCAAACATCGATTCTGTCTTCCATTAGAGAATAGTTATAAGCAACATCGCTCCAATTAAGTAATTGAGAAAACATGGTTTCCTTATATAATTCCGTGAGGAAATCGTTTTGCTGATATGTTAATGAAATATTACCTAAAATATTATCCGAGTTAAAATCTATTGATGTTGAAACCTCGAGAATTGCCGAATAGATCGTGTTATTTACGAGCAGGATTTGATTGGTGAGGTCTAACGCCATCGTGTTAATGCTATTGTTAATA
>JAUWNA010000008.1 GCA_030612905.1 Promethearchaeota archaeon | reverse complement strand
GAGATAGTAAGTCGTGAGGCAGTTGATAAATTAATGGATTATTTAGAAGAATACGCCAAAGATTTAACTGGTTGCGCATTAAGCATCGCTAAACACTCAAGACGCAAAAAGGTCACTCAAGGAGATATGAAAATCGCTATTAATTTAATTTAATCAATTTAAATTAAATTTTGTAGCACCTATTGTAAAACTTAATAATTTTTTTTTCTTTCTCTCAGTATCTAATCCTTTGTTTGAAGTCCAAAACTTATTTACACTGGAATCTTATTAGGACCTTATATAGTTTATAAAACCTAAACTCTACTAAAGATATTATTATTTAGATTGGAAATCCCTTTTGTTTAAATATTTTTGTCGTTGGCTTTAGAGTTAAATCATAAAATTATCCTTTACATACCATCATCATTCTCATAATATTTAAATAGCTTTATAACAAATATTTTATCACAAGTTAGGAATTAATGCAAATTTTTTCTTTTTATAGAAAAAACTAAAAATTTAAAGATATTTCCTATGAGAATTTTATTAGATACAAATATAATTATTCTTAGAGAAGACAATAAAGTTATTAAAGAAGATCTTCAAATTTTAATGAGGGTTATTCAAAAATTAGATTATAAAATTTTACTCCATCCTAAATCTATCGAAGATATAAATCGAGATACTGATGATCATCGTAGAAATATTACATTATCCAAATTTAAAACATACGATACACTAGAAAGAGCTCCAGACCCAAAAGCAGATTTAAACTTTTTAGGTAGTATAGGTTCTTCAAAAAATGAAAATGATGTGATTGACGATTTCTTACTATATTCTGTTTATAGGAATGCTGTTACTTTTTTAATAACTGAAGATTTTGGAATCCATAAAAAAGCGAAAAGAATAAAATTATCCGAAAGAATCCTTAATATAATTGAAGCTTTAGATCTTTTTAAGAAGGAACTCCCTAAAGAGGTAATTTTACCTCCCGCTCTCCAAAGAACCACTATGGCTAGCTTAGATGTTCATGATCCCCTTTTCGACACTCTCCGAGAAGATTATCCTGATTTTAATGATTGGTATGCAAAAAAATCCCGAAAGGGTCGAGATTGTTGGGTTTATATAAGAAATAATGGATCTTTAGGAGCAGTTTTAATTTATAAATTTGAAAATGAGATAGTTCCATCCAAACCTCCATTAGATAAGGAAAGTCGCCTTAAAATAGCAACGATGAAAGTGAGCCATGTAGGCCATAAAATAGGTGAACTATTATTAAAATTATCTTTTGAATTAGCAATTAAAAATAATATTCCTGAAATTTATCTAACGCATTTTACAAGAGAAATCGACTATTTAGTCGATTTAATCGAAGATTATGGATTTAAGAAAGTATCTATCATAAATCGGCCTTGGATAGATATCCCGGAAGATGTTTTTCTAAAAAAGATAATAATTAAAGAAGAAGATATCTTAAATTTAACTCCTATTGAAATTTCAAAAAAATTTTATCCAAATCTTTATGATGGGATTGAAGTTAGAAAGCATATCATACCCATCCAACCATTATATTTTGAACGGCTGTACACAGACTTTCATAGAAGACAAACAACTATAGATGAACATTTAGGACAATTTATTATAGAGGGTAATACAATTAAAAAAGCCTATCTAAGTCACTCGTCTTCAAAAAAAATGAATGTAGGTGATATTCTATTATTTTATCGTTCTGAAGATGTCCAAAGTATATTATCTATTGGAGTAATTGAAAATGTTGAGTACGGTATGAAAGAGCCTACTGAAATCCTTTCAATGGTAGGTAAACGTACCGTTTATACATACGCCGAAATTGAAGAAATTTCTAAAAAAGCTACAACAGTGATTTTATTTAATCATCATTTCCATTTTAAAAAACCTGTGAAATATAACAAATTATTAAAAGAAAAAATCCTTCGTGGACCTCCTCAATCAATTACAGAAATCAAACACGAAGATTATCAAAAAATAAAAAAAATAGGTGGTATTAATGAACGTTTTACTTTCAATTAAACCAAAATATGTAGAAGAAATAAAAAACGGAAATAAAAGATACGAGTTCCGCAAATCTCTTTGTAGTGCTAAAAATCGAGATAAATTGGAAAAGATTTTTATCTACTCCAGTGCTCCGGTTCAAAAAATCGTTGCAAGATTTTTTGTTGAAGAGATTTTAGAAGATCATCCTAAAAATTTATGGAATAAATGTAAAGATGAATCCGGGATTGAGCAAGTTGATTTTTTTAAATATTTCAAAGATAAGAATTCTGGTTTAGCAATTAAAATTTCTGAGCTTAAATTTTTTAGAAAACCTATTGAACCTAAAAAAATTTTTCCTAACTTCAGTCCACCACAGTCATTTTGTTATGTAGGTGATCTTGAAAATGTTAAACATATAACTAATTATTTATAATTATTTATTATTATTTTCAGGCTTCGATCTCAAATCTTATTGGAGTCGTATATAGGCTATAAAATCAAAATTGTAGAATAAATGAATTGAAAAATTATTTTAGCTAATAGTAATTATTTTCATTAAATTTTCCATTTAATAAATGAAACAATAAACTATAAGTGAATTAAGTTGATCTTACTAAATTATTAAAATTGTTTTTATTAAAATATTTTTATGAAGATTTTCAAATATTGTTTATATTATAACTTCCTTTTTTTCCGGTCTTTTTTCAGCGTAAAAGAACCGACCAGAACCCATAACATCAACGTGTCTAAAGTAAATTTCGTTAAACTCAATTTTTTGAGATTTGATTCCTTCTAGTTCCTTAACTTTTTCAAATTCTTCTCTGGAATGTGAATTAACGATTTCTTCTATCATTTTGCCCAATTGGGAAGCTATTAGTTCTTCGTCCGAAGGGTAAAATTGGCTAAAATCTGCTCCAATGGCGATATTACCTTTCCGATATTCACCTGGGTTTTTTATGGCTTTTTTAACGTATTTTTTAAAGTATTTTACAATATTTTTTAAATTTCCAGAGCTTGGCTCTCCAACTTCTGCAAGAATTTCGTATACTTTGCTTGACCCCCTCAAATAATCTTCAATTATATCTGGAGTTATTTTTGGTTCGTAATCTGGAAATTCATTTTTTCCGCTCATATTTGGTTATATATCATATCAAAAATAAATTTTTTTTAATTTTCGATATAAAGATTTAAAACCGATTGTAATGTTTATTTCTAGAAAGTACAAATTTTTATTACACATTATATAGCGGTTTAAGTTTAATGGCATTTGAACATGAAGTCCAGCCTTATTATATATTTAAGATATGTCTGCTGGGCCAAGGTGGTGTGGGAAAGACATGTATAGCAAGAAGGTTATGCTTTGATACATTCGACGCAAACACAAGACTCACTATAGGAATCGATTTTTACACTTATGACATCCCTATTGTCGTAGATGGCGAGGAAACTTATGTTCGATTGAGCGTATGGGATTTTGGCGGCCAAGAACAGTTTAAAAAAATGTTTAGTTATTATATCAATGGAGCAAACGGTATTTTTATGGTATTTAGCCTATTCAACCTTAACAACACTTTGCTTGGCTTAGATTGGTGGTACGAGCATCTTATTAAACAAAAACAAAAAGATACTCCGAAATTATTAATTGGTTGCAAAAGTGATTTAGCAGGAAGCCTTGAAAAAGTAGATGAGTTAGTAATAGAAAATTTTAGGAAGAAACACAAAAAAGTACAGTTTTTTAAGACTTCTGCGAAAGACAATCTTAATATTAAAGAAATGTTTGTAGAGATGGTAAGAATCATTATGGATACTAGCAATTTTAAATACGATAAAATTCTCTAAAAATTTTTCAAAAACTAAAATAGAACTTTTTGAGCAATATTTTAAGATTTATTTAACTTGAACTTTAATTTATTTTGCCAAACAACCGTTCTCTCTTCTGACCATATTTATATAAATTTAGGAAAGATTTTGCAGCACTTTCTATTGAGGTATACACTAAAAACCCATCTTTGACTAGCTTATCGTGGAATAGTATACGAGACTCGCTTGGATATTGATGAAGAATAATGATAAAAACTTTTTCTAAGGATTCAGCATATGTTTTTATACCATATAAATTGTTGTAATAACCCTTGAACCTGACATCGTTTAAATCTCTCCAAGCGTCGGTTTCTACTACAATTAAATCGATTTCATCATCTATCGCTACTTTGCATACATCTAGAAATACCTTATCAGCAGTAACCCATGGCAAATCAAAAGGGTTAGATAAACTACCGATTTTGATGGGGTAAATTTTCTTTAATTTTTCTAACTTTTCCCCTTCGAATAATGGTAATTCTAACCCTAATTCTGTTAAAGTATCGGTTGCCAATATTCCAAATCCTCCGGACCATAAAACAACTAAAGCCCGTTTACCTGATGGGTATACAACCGTTTTACTTAAATTTTTAAACCTTTTTATATAATTTGAAAAAAGGTAAGCGTAATCAATCAACTCATCTAATGATGGTGATATTTCGATAATCGCTGTTTGGTTAAAAATTGCCTCCCAAATCTTATGTTTAGATGCCATTGAACCAGTGTGAGTTAGAACTGCTTTCTGACCTCGTTCAGTTCTACCCCCTCGCATAAAAAGAATCGGTTTTTTTGTATCTTTAAACGCTTTTAATAACCTTTTCCCTTCATTTTCGTGTAAAATGGATAAACCTTCGAAGTAAACACAAACCAAATCAGTCTCGTCGTCGTTGTTGAAATATTGTAGAAGTTCAGAAACTTGTATGTCAATGCAATTACCTATGCTTACTCCTTTTGAAAATCTTAGGTCGTACCTTCGAGAACTAAATTTAACCATTTTGGAATGCAAATCTCCCGATTGGAAGATTAAGCTTATATTCCCGCTTTCAATTGGAAAAGAGGAGTAATACGCCACTTTTCCGCGTGGGCAATATAGACCCATACAATTAGGTCCTATGCTTCTGGTATCAGGATAATTCATTAAAATTTCTTTTAAATCCCGTTCAATTTTAAGTCCTACTTCGTCAGATTCTGCAGTTCCAGCAGTAAAAATATGAATAAAATTTATTTTCTTTTTAGATAAAACTTCATTTAAATTTTGAACTACAATCTCTCTTCTAATGGATAAAATCATTAAATCTATCGTATCGGCTGGAACATCGTCAATAGATTTATAACATTTTATTCCTAGAATTTCATCTTCTTTGGGTGAAACTAAGTAAAGTTTTTCTAAATCAAATCCTTGTCTAATAAAACCTTCAATAAAAAAAGCAATTTTCGGTTTCGCTTCAAAAATTAATACATTTTTTGGTTTAAATAATAGATCTAGAGGTTTTGTATTACTTTTTGTTTCCAATTTGTCCCCCTAACTCGTTTGTTAAAAGATTATTACAATTATAGCAGTATTTGGGAACTGAATTAAATTCCGTTCCACAATTCTGACAGGTTGTTTTAATTTGAAGTTCAATCTGCTTTAAGTTTTCTTCTTTTGTATCTTTTTTAAAATGTTTAATAAATTTTAAGATTAACGATAACCCAATCGAAATAATTACAATCGTAATACCCAAAATGATTGTTTTTAGAATAAGTGAAGGGAAAAGAGCATTAAAATATGTTTCTGAGTACCGGTAATAAAAAACATAAAAGAAGAAGTTAGGAAAAAAGAATGAGAGCAAATTCATAGAATAAACTTTCTTGAAATCGCTAAAAATTAAGATTGGTATTAGCGATACTAAAATCCAAGTAAAATATACATACATAAAACCAAAGCTATTGTTATACATAATATAATTCGAAAGGAGTTGGATTATCAACTTTCTTTCCTCTGAAATCGAGCTAGTAAACTCGATTTGAGAGCTATATTGAAATATAGACATTAATAAACTTAAAATCAAGATTTGAATAATGAAAAGCACTAATTTACTTTTAAAATAATTCTTTATCTTCATTACTAATTAATTAAAAATATCCATAAATTAAACTCTTTGATATAATTTAATAAAAGAAAAGATAAAAAAATGCCTAATCCGAAAAATTTTTAATATTTGCTTGCTTAAATTCTTTATAGTGCAGAACTTGTTAACTTATTCTTTATTGTATTATATTGTTAATCTAAAATCTAAGAGTGATTTGGGTTTATGAGCTACTCGTTTAGTCGTACTAAATTAATTGATAAAATCAAATTCGGGTTGTTAAGCCCCGATGAGATTAGAAAGATGTCCGCTGCTAGAATTATAACAGCCGACACATATGATGAAGATGGCCTCCCAATTCCTTCTGGGCTTATGGACCAACGTTTAGGAACTATCGAGCCCGGACAGAGATGTCAGACTTGTGGTAACCTCGTAAGTAACTGTATGGGTCATTTTGGACATATTGAACTCGCCCGTCCCGTAATCCATGTTGGATATGCGAAAAAAGTATTGAAAGTTTTAAGGAGCATCTGTCCAGAATGTTCGAGGTTAATGCTGACAGAAGAAGAAATGGAGGGTTTTAGAGAGGACCAAATAAAACACCGAAAGATATACTCTGATGCGGATGAAGAAGTAACTAAAATTGTATTCAAGCTTGCGCGAAAGAGTAAGATTTGTCCTTATTGTGGAGCTAAAAAGAAGAAGATAGTTATCGAAAAACCTACAACTTATTACGAAGAGGAGGAAAATAAGGGTTCTCATAGAATAACTCCTATTGAGATTTTAGAGCGCCTTAAAAAAATGACTGATAATGATCTTAGGATCTTAGGAGTATCTCCTGAAAACGCAAGACTTGAATGGGTTATATTTACAGTATTGTCGATTCCACCCGTTTGTGCGAGACCTTCAATTACATTAGATAGTGGAATCAGATCTGAAGATGATTTAACTCATAAATTAGTTGATGTTATTCGTATTAATCAAAGATTAAGAGAAAATATTGACGCTGGTGCTCCTCACTTAATTGTTGAGGATTTATGGGAATTGCTCCAATATCACATAACTACTTATTTGGATAACCAAGTGTCAGGAATCCCTCCAGCAAGACATCGCTCGGGAAGGGCATTGAGAACACTAACCCAAAGATTAAAAGGAAAGGAAGGGAGATTTAGAAGTAACCTTAGCGGGAAAAGAGTTGATTTTTCCGCTCGATCAGTAATATCACCATCTCCTTATATCAGTATTAACGAAGTGGGTGTACCGCTTGCTATTGCTAAAATCTTAACCATTCCAACTAATGTTAACGATTGGAATATTGAAGAAATGAAACATTTGGTTTTAAAGGGTCCATTCGATCATCCGGGAGCGAATTATATAATTAGAACCGATCGTAGAAGAGTAGACCTACGATACGTTAAAAATCGAGAAATTATTGCTGAAATGCTTGCTCCTGGATTTACTGTTGAGCGTCATTTAGCAGACGGCGATCTGGTATTATTCAATCGGCAACCATCCCTTCATAGAATGTCTATTATGGCTCATGAAGTAAAAATCATGAGCGGTAGAACATTCAGATTGAATTTAACAGTTTGTCCACCTTATAATGCTGATTTTGATGGCGATGAAATGAATTTGCATGTCCCACAAAATGAAGAGGCTCGAACGGAAGCTGAATTATTACTCAAAGTTCAAGAGCATATTTTATCTCCACGATTTGGTGGACCAATTCTTGGAGGAATTCAAGATTTTATTTCTTCAGTTTTTCAGTTTACCAGTTTAAATTCACTTTATAACAAAAAAGATGCTTTAAAATTATTTTATTTAGGAGATGTTTTTAAAAATAAGCCCGATTTTAATTTAGAAGATTTAACTCCCATAACAACAGATCCTGAACCGCTTTACTCCGGAAAACAAATTTTTAGTACTTTATTTCCTGACGATTTGAATATAAGAGTCAAATCAAAATTTTGTAAAAAATGCGATGTATGCGAAAAAGAAGACTGTCCGTACGACGCATATGTCGTAATTACAAACGGTATATTATTAGCTGGAACCATTGACGAGAATTCATTTGGAGCCATGCAACCTAATAGCATTTTACAAAGGATAATTAAAGACCACGGAAACGCTCGTGGAAGAGAGTTTTTAGATAGCGCTACAAAAATGTTATTGTACGTTATCCGACAAAATGGAATGACAATGGGTTTAGATGAAGTATATGTTCATGGAGAAGCTTACGATAAAATCCAACAAATTTTGAAAGACGCTAACGACGAATCACAAAAATTAATAAAAGCTTTATTCGAAAATGACACCACCGTTTTAAAAAGAGCCCCTGGACGCTCAATGCGCGAAACATTAGAACTTAGAATTCGACAAATACTTGCAGAAGCGCGGAAAATGGCTGAAGAAACAGCATCTGACTACATCGGAGATGAGGCTCATTCTGTAATTATGACAAAGTCAGGTGCGAGAGGAAATATATTAAATTTAGGACAAATGTCTGCCGTTGTAGGCCAACAAGCGATTAGAGGCGAACGAATCAATCGAGGATATATTGGAAGGGCACTTCCTCATTTCAAAGTAAATGATTTAAGCCCTCGAGCTCGTGGCTTTGTCGAAGCATCTTACCGAAAAGGGTTAAAACCAGCGGAATTCTTCTTCCATGCGATGGGTGGGAGAGAAGGGCTTGTAGATACGGCAGTTCGTACATCCACAAGTGGATATATGCAAAGAAGGCTTGTAAACGCTTTACAAGATATGATAATTGAAAACGACGGGACTGTAAGAAATAGTGACAAAAATATCATTCAGTTTAGATATGGTGATGACGGCATAGATCCTATGCATACTGACCATTCTGCAGCTGTAAATCTTGATGTATTATTACTTAAGGCTAAAAATCTTGATATTAATCAAATTCGAGAAGAAATGAAAGAATCGCCAAAAACCAAAACAACAACAAAAAAACCTAAAGCAACGACAAAACCTAAAGCAAAGACAAAACCTAAAGCAACACCAAAATCTAAAAAACCAGATATTAAAAAACAACCCGAACCTGATCAAAAAGATCAAACTCTAAGCGACGAGGAATTAAGGGAATTATACGAAAAAGACACCGGAAAAAACGCAGAGTGGCGAGGTAAGCTCACAAAAGGATATTTAGAATGGAAAAAAGAAAAATTAGAATAGATTCTTAAAATATTTTAGGGTTTTATAAGATGGTAAAAGTTACGCAAAAAATAATAGAAGATAAATTAGACGAATTAAAAGAAGATGGTATTCCTGAAGACCTGATTGAAAAAATAAGAGGTCGCGTTAAAGATGAAGAATTAGAAGAAGAACAATTGGAATACCTTTTAAATAAGATTTATATCAATTATCATAATGCACTGGTCGAAACTAACGAACCTGTTGGAACAGTTGCGGCTCAAAGTATTGGAGAACCAGGGACTCAAATGACGTTAAGAACTTTTCACTATGCTGGGGTTGAAGAATTCTCAGTTACTCAAGGTCTCCCTAGACTTATAGAGATTGTAGATGCTCGACGATTTCCTAGTACACCTCAACAAACTATCTATTTAGAACCTCCGTATAATCAGAGCGAAGAGAAAGCGCTCGAAATTCATAATTTAATTGAACAAATTCGTTTTGAGCAAATTACACATGACATAGATCTGGATTTTGTCAATTGGACCATCATCATCAACTTGATTCCAGAAATCTGTGAAAAAAAGAATATCGATATCGATGGAATTCCTGAAATTTTAAAAAGATACAAAAAAAAGGGAACGATTAAACGAGAAGGTAATTCTATTATAATTGATCCTGGTATCGAGGATCTTCAAAGTCTTCAAAAATTAAGAGAAAAAATCCTTAAAAAAGTTGTAAAAGGAGTACGAGGTATTAACCGAGGTTTATTAACGCCAACAGACGATCAGAAGGAGTGGGTTATTAAAACTGAAGGTACAAATATGCATGGGGTTGTTCAAATTGAAGGTGTTGATGCCACGCGAACGGTTTCAAACCATATCCACGAAATTGAAAAACTTTATGGTATAGAAGCTGCTCGAAATATGATTATTAAGGAAGCACAAAGGGTTTTGGATCAACAAGGCCTAGATGTCGATATAAGGCACTTGCTAATCTTATCTGATTTAATGTGCGTAGAAGGCTCAATACAATCAATCGGTAGACATGGGATTTCAGGCTCAAAAACCAGCGTATTTGCAAGAGCTGCTTTTGAAGTTACTGTAAATCAATTGTTAGATGCTGGCCTCTATGGTGAGGAGGAACGACTATTAGGGATTCCCGAAAATGTCATAATTGGGCAAGTGGTTCCCATGGGCACGGGTCGCGTAAAAATTTCGCTCGATTTAGATGCGAATTTAAAAATCCTTGAGAGTAAGAAATAGAGGAACAAGCGAAAAAATTTTATATTATTGTGAATTTATTTTAATACTTTTATATTGATAATTAAAAGGAATACTATTTGAAAAGTCGATGGCAAGGAAAAGCAAAAAGATAATCGAATCAATCGATTTATCTCGAAAGAAAGTAAAGGTATTTGATGTTGATAACAATGTTAAAGTTGCATATAAAACAGGTAAGTTGATATTTGGTAAATCCCAAGTTCTTAATCAACTAAGGCAAAAACCCTTTAAGATGCTTATCATCGCAAATAACTGTCCGGCTGAATTAGATGTTCAATTAAGTTATTATAACTCTCTTATGAGCGATCATCTCTTCATTCACAGATATCATGGCTCTTCGTGGGAGTTAGGTATAGCAATGGGCAAACCTTATATGATCTCTATTATTGGAGTCAACGATTTTGGAGATTCAGACTTATTATCTTTAAAAACCAAAAGTAATCAATAAATACGTGGAATAAAAAAATATGTTACGCAAAAGGATCAAATTAGATCGTCAATCAATGGAATTAATTTCGTTGTTTAATAATATCTCTGGTGCAATTATTAAAGATTGTTTAATATTTGAATCCCCAGAAAATCAATCTGAGATAATCATTTTTTTAGTTAAAAAAGAAGATGTAGGGAAGGCAATTGGTAAAGCTGGAGAACATGTGAAAGACCTCATGAGTAAACTTCAAAAAAAGATCGATGTCATCCCTTGGTCAGAAAATCTCGAACAATTCATTCAATTTATTTTAAATACTACTAAGAATTCAATTCAAGTTATAAATATTGAAATTAAAGCAAGTAGAAACGAAAAGAAAACCGTGATTATTTCCGTGCGACCTCAAGATCGTGGAAAAGCAATAGGTAAAGAAGGTTCTATGATACGAAAAATAAAATTACTTGTTTTACGTCATTTTGAAGTGGACAACGTGATTATAAACACAAAAAATTAATACCTAATTCTCTAAATCCAAAAATTTTAAGTTTAAAGAGATATTTAAATCATATAATAAATATGTAAGAACAAATATAAAATTTCTAAGGTATCTTTCAATGGGAAAAACCAAAGGATTGTATGCAGCTCGTAAGCTGAAAATGAATCGTAAGAAATTTCGATGGAGTAAAACAAAGTATAAAAGAACGAAGCTTAAATTAAAACAGAAAGTAGACCCCATGGAAGGGGCACCACAAGCGCTCGGTATCGTATTACAAAAAGTAGGCCGAGAAAGCAAACAACCTAACTCTGCTATTCGAAAGTGCGTACGTGTTCAATTAAAAAAGAATGGCAAAACTATAACTGCATTTCTTCCTGGAGATGGGGCTTTGAACTTCATTGACGAACATGATAGAGTGATTGTGGAAGGAATTGGTGGCGCAAAGGGTCGTGCAGTAGGCGACCTCCCCGGAGTACGATGGAGGGTTGTGAAAGTAAACGGCGTATCAATTCAAGCCTTGATTGCTGGCAAAGTAGAAAAACCAATGCGATAGGTGAAATAACTTGAGTAAAACAAAAAAAGATATTAAATTATTTAACAAATGGTCGTTTAACAACATTGAAATTAAAGATTGGACTCTTGAACATTACATAAACTTAAGACCTGTTATCATTCCGCACACTGCGGGAAAACATGAACATAAGCGCTTTTGGAAAACTACTAAAATATCCATTGTCGAGCGATTTGTTAACAGATTGCTAGCACCTGGATTCATTGGTGGTAAAATTAAAGGACATAAGAGCTCGTACGGCTCGGGAAAAAAAAGTAAACTTTTAAGGAGTTTAGAAGATGCGTTTACTTTGATAGAATTGAATACAGGCGTGAACCCTATCCAAATTTTAATTGAAGCGATTTGCAATTCGGCTCCAAGAGAGGAAACGACAAAGATTGCTCGAGGTGGAATTTCTTATGCGTCTGCTGTTGATATATCGCCACAGCGCCGAGTAGATTTAGCAATCAAATATTTAGTACAAGCTATTGGCACAAAATCTCACTCAAACGAACGACAATTTGCAGCAAATTTGGCTCAAGAATTGATATTGGCTTCGAAAGATAGCCAAGAATCAAGGGCAGTAAAAAGAAAAGAAGAAATTGAAAGGATAGCAGTATCAGCACGCTAAAAAACCTTCAATTTTAAAAATTATTTTATACTCTTTTTATAAGTCATAAATCATGGACTTTATTTCATTAAAATCGTTTCTCTATGTACTAAAATAATTTTAAATCCTCTTTAAAGAGTCAGAACAAGAAATTCTTTTGGAAAATTAAAAATTATATTGTATTTTATCACCCACATAATATCTATTCTCATTTTGGTTTGTAAAATTCCTAATTTTTATATACCTCTTAAGTATAATATTTAGTTAAGCAGAAATAATAATATTCAAGATTTATTGAACTTAAAGTGGATTCCGACAAAAATTTTGATGTTTTAGAAAAACAGCTAAAGATACTAGGTCAAAAAATAAGAATTGACATTATGAAAAAATTAAATGTCTGTCGTAATCCTTTGTCTTATTCAATGCTTCAAAAAGAAGTTTTAGGAGCAAATCCAAACTCAGTTAATTTCTCTTTTCATTTAAAAGCGCTAAAAAATGGTAATTTGATATCAACCAACGAGAGTGGTTATTCTTTAAGCACATTAGGGAAACAAATTTTAAAAAATATCGTATCATTGGAACAAATCCTCTACGATCAAAACAAACAAATTATGATAAGGACTTCTAAATACTCGAAAGAGCCTTTTAATGCTACTAAAATAGAAGATTACTTGATTAAGGAAGGGCAGTTGGAGAAATTTTTAGCTATACAAATATCAAAGGAAGTAAAAGAGCGTCTTTCTAAAGCTAACATTGGTTACTTAACAACACCCTTAATGAGGGAATATATTAACGCGATTCTATTAGAAAATGGACTAGAAGAAATAAGGCACAAATTAACTCGATTAGGAACCCCTCCTTTTGAAGCTTTTAGTCTTTTTGACAGAAACTCTAACCCCGAACAGTTTATCTCTAGGTTAGGATTCGATGTATCTGAGCAATTTCTTTTATTAAATTTGCTCCCTAAAAACTTAGCGGACTTATATTTATCGGGAGAGGTAGCTTTGTTAAACTTAAATTATTGGAGTTTAAGACCATTAGGCTTCTATCTTGACTCAAAATCAATTGTAGAGTATATCACCAAACAATCTTCGATTAACCTTAATACATTGGATAATAATGTAGCCTTTATTAATTTAATAATGAATTTTTTTGATACATTAACGAAATTTAAGCCTTTCTTTTCTGAGGATATCTTATTAGGCAATTTTAATAACTCCTTTTTATCTTATTTTAATTCTAACAAAAACACATCAAATATTCTTAATATCATAATTTCCCAAATTTTAAAACTCACTAATAGGCAATACGACGAGAAACCTCACCTTTCTTTAGAATTCTCTTTTTTGGATAATATTAAAAAGAATAACGTAGAAAATTCGAAGTCTCATTTTTACAACGATTTTTTGATTAATTTATTCTATCAAATTAGCCAAAATAATGACCTCATATGCCCTTTAATGTTGTACGATTATTCCAACTTTCTCAGCTCTAAAAGCGAGTCTGATTTATTAACAAAAGTTCTCACTTCAAGTAATCGCAATAATTTTATTTTCTATAAAAACAACCGTTCAAACTTGCTCAATTCTACATTTACAAATGTCCACAAGATAAAAAAGGGCAACGAACAAAGAAATAAAATCGTTTTAGACAAAATTCTGATAAATTTGCACATGATTGCTAAAAAATCTAACCAAAAGGATGGAATTTTTTTCGAAAACTTGCACGAAAAACTAGATTCTGTGTTTGAATTATTTGTTTGTAAAAAAAAATTAGTCGATAGAAAATTAAAATCTTCAAATCATTGGAAGAAAATAATTTCTGAATTTTTTGAGCCGCAAAATGGTGATTGGATTGACGAGTCTTTAAAATCCATTAGTTTTTTTGGCTTAAACGAAGCTGTAAAAACGCATTGTGGTATTGAAATAGATAGAAATGAAAATAGCGAGGTTTTTGCCCAAAAAATATTAAATTTTATGATTGATATTATTGATGAACATAATCAACGAGATCATGGAAACTATATTTTTACTCAACCTCATAACGAAAATTACCTACCTAACAGAGGATATAATAATAAACTTAGTTTAGGAGATGGAACTAAACGTTACAACATAGATTTGATTAGAACTGATTCAAAAATATCGCTTGAGAGAAAAATTGATCTTTATAAGAAATTCGAAAAAATCCTAGACGGAGGGAGCATTTTTACATGTAATTTAGATAACTTAAATATGCCTGAAATTATTAAATTTTTAATAAATTCAAAATTAAACGCGTTTTCAATTAGAGCTGAAATTTAAGCTTTTACTAATTATCAGAATTAATCTGATAAAAGTTCTGCTAAGATCGCTTTTCTCATAGGGATTCCATAGTATGTTTGTTTGAAGTAAATCGCTTTGGGTGAATCATCAATATCAGGAGAAATCTCTGTAACTCTGGGTAGAGGATGCATAATTTTAAAATCCTCTTTAGTTTCTTTTAGATCTTTTTTTGTAAATACATATATACTTTTAACTCTATCGTATTCTTCAACGTCAGCAAACCTTTCTTTCTGAATTCTAGTAATGTAGAGAACATCCAAAATGTTTAAGATATCTCGATATTTTTCAATTTCTTTATATTTTGCTTGTCGTTGCCGTAAGAAATCCTTGTCTCTTTTTCGCATCATTAACTCTTTAGGACTTATAAAATAGATATTTACATCATAATTTGAAAGTAATATCGATAGAGAATGAACGGTCCTTCCGAATTTTAGGTCGCCCATTATCCCAATATTTAAACCGTCTAACTTACGACTCTCTTCAGTAATCGTTAATAAATCTAACAAAGCTTGAGTTGGGTGCTCACCGCTCCCTGATCCCGCGTTTATAATTGGTATTTTTGCAAACTTTGAGGCAAGTCTTGCTGCTCCCTCTAAATTATGCCTCATGACAATGCCATCGCAATAATTTTCTACGGTTCGAATGGTGTCTGCGATGCTTTCTCCCTTCTTTGTAGAAGAGACATCACCAGAATGGAAGCCAATTACGCTCCCCCCTAATCGATGCATTGCTGATTCAAAGCTTAAACGAGTCCTAGTCGAGGGCTCAAAAAATAAAGTTGCTAAAATTTTGCCCTTAAGGAGTTCTGAATATTTCTTATATTGAATCATTTCCTTTGCTTTTTTTAAGATATGATCTATATCTTCTCGCGAAAAATCTTTTGCTGATATGATTCCTTCCCTAAATTTCTCTTTGAATGACATGATTCTTAACAAAAGTTTTAATAAAATTAGGTTATTACTACTTAAATTATTTTTTATCTATTTCAATAAAAGAGTTATTCAGAACTAATAAAATTTAAAATTTATAAATAATTAATTAGTTTAATTTAAAATTTGCAGTTGTTTGAAAAATGAAATTTCCACGTACAATAAATCGGTATTGCCCAAAATGTCGCTCTCATACAAAGCATAACGTGACGCTCTATAAGAAAGGGAAGGAAAGAGCGATGAACCACGGACGAAGACGCCTAGAAAGAAAGAAAAAGGGCTACGGTAGCTTTCCAAAAGAGATATTTCATAAAAACGCGAAAACGAATAAAAGAACTCTGCCAATATTAGAATGTTCTGAATGTGGTAAAAAGCAATATTCAAAATCATACCGCGTAAAAAAATTCGAATTACAAGAAGTATAAAATTGTGAAAAATTATGCCAAAGAAAAAAAGACCAGAAGATTTAATTCCCTATCCAAAAAGTAGGTTTTTACGTGTAAAATGTTTAAATTGTGGTAATCAGCAAATAATTTTTGGGTGTTCTGCTACAGATGTGGAATGTTTAGTATGCGGAAAAATATTACTTCAATCTACTGGTGGTAAAGCTCGTATTCTAACGAAGATTTTAGAAGTACTTTCCTAAGTAAGATAAATTCTCCAATCCTGCTTTATCAGCAAGATAATCTCTTTTTAATATTTTATCAGTTTCTTTAAAAATTTTCAATAAAAGATCTTTTAAGTTAACTTCTATTTTCAACATCAATAAAACACAAGGTATATTAAAATGATCAAAATTTTTAGTAAATTATTTGACGAGGATATCGAGATCGGTGAATTAGCTAATTTCATTTACAGAGTAAGAAAAGATAATAATTTCTTAGGAGATCAAACTATAGAATTAATAAAAAAAGAGTTAATGGAAACAAGGGATGCGTATAAATTTCTCCTATATTATGCCTATATTAATGATAGCTTAGTGGGATTACTTCTCTTAAGTATAAACATTCCTAAATTTGGATTTATTTGGGATTGGTACCCATATGTGAAACCAGGACCTAAAGAAGATTTAGTAGCAATTGAATTATTAAAAAACTGTATCGAAAATACTGGTAGAGATATTGATAGATTCGAAGTTGCTTTTACAATTGAAACAGAACAAGATAAGGCGCAATTTATTCAATATTATAAGTGGTTTGAATCGTTAAATTTTCATCGAATCGCAGAAGAAGCAGTTATGGAATTAACTCTGGAAAATAAAGAATTTGAACCTCTTGCTTTTCCTAAAAATATTGATCTTAAATCAATTAAAGATGCTGATTTGAAGGATTTAGTGGATTGTGCCTATGAAGTATTTAACTCGAGCCAGGATATAATATTTCTCGATCTTGGTGAAGCACAGAAACAAGCTATGGTTAATAAAATTTTTGATACCTCTAAAAAACCGATCTTTGAAGACGCTTCTTTAATCCTGATGGAAGGTGGAGATGTTATAGGATTTGTAGTTGTAATTCCTGATGGTAACGAAGCGGAAATAAGATCGTTTGGAATTAAACCTAAATATAGAAATAAAGGATTAGGAAAGAACTTATTGACATTGAGTTTAAGTATTTTAATGAAAAATGGGTTTAAAGTGGTTTTATTAGATGTTACAATAGAAAACAAACCTGCCTTTGGAGTGTATTCAAAACTGGGCTTTAAACTATCATCTACATCTAATTTGTATGGATTAACATGTGATTAACATCAAAACTTTTGATCGTGAAACCACTCTTTCACGAACTTATCATAAAAACTAGAGCCTGAAAAAATCTAATATTTTTAAATAATTAAATATAAAATATTCTGAAGTTTTCTCCATCTGAAGATGCCTTTCGTTAAAATAGAATATGAAGATATTTATTTCGATCCTAAAGTTCAGGAGATGTGTGTTTCCCCTAGTTTTAAGTGTCCTTTTTATGAGCAT
>JAUWNA010000139.1 GCA_030612905.1 Promethearchaeota archaeon | reverse complement strand
CGTAATTTTAATCCTATAACCTTTTTCAAACCTACTTCTTTTCCTGAGAAATTGATTGTAACCACTAAATAAATAATCTCGATTTGATTTGTAATCGAGTTCTTTATTATTTAGCGATATCTCTACGAAAGAATTTAAATTGGGCATATTTATTAAAAATTTTGGCTCAGAAATTCTTTCTGCTTCTAAATAAATATACTTAGATATCGCCATAGAAATTATTGGATAATCCAAGTAATCTTGATGTTCGCCAAAGAGACAAATTCTTCCTGGAGATTTTATCCTTATCATTTTACAATTTAAACGAAAGTTAAGGAATCGTAAATAATTTTCAAATCACAAATAATTATTTTTCCTTATAAGATAAAGATTTCAATATTTTTTTTAAAGTTTTCAATATTTTTTCTATACTTTCTTAGGAAATGTCCTCAATCTTAGAATGGTTTCATCCCCCTTAGCCCAGTTCTTCAGATTAGCCAATCTTTCACCATTATCACCATGTTCAGGATGATCAAATGCTTGCTGAAGCGCCGTACAAGGCAGATCTGGGCAAAAACCACAATGAAGATATTCTTTATCATAACAGCATTTTGCTACACTGCATTCTCCATAGAACATCTCTCCTTTACATTTTTGGCACCCCAAGCAGTTAGTTTTCTCTTTCCATTCGCATATCCCACAATATGCTCCACACATACCTATTTGTTCTTTATCCATTAGTCAATAGCACTTCTTTCAGTCATTCTTGGGTAATATTTACTTATATAATTATATTATAGAATTTTTCTTTTATTTTTTTTTTTTTTATAATAATCTATAGTTTCATTATCCAATCGTATAAACTCTCGCTTATTTCTATTATATCCACCTTTTCTAATCATTTGAATATAATCTATTTTCTCAAGCCATTTATCAAATTCATATTCAAATGTGTCTTCTTCTTCTCTGTCAAAATCTATGTCTGGTATAAATGATACTTCTTCTAAAAGTAATTTTCAAATTCTAAATAATAATATTTCCTTATATTTTAAAGATTTCAATATTTATTTTATATTACTTGGATATTACTTTTTTTTTTCTTTTTTGGATATTAAATTTTATTGATGTTTTAATTATGATTTTTCTTTAAGTTAATATATTGACCTAGATAAAAAATAACGAGTCTAATCTATGATACACGATTTTTTAATAATCAAAGACGGTTTACCATTATTATTCAAGAACTTTTCTAGTAGTAAAAACATTTTTTCGCAAGATGATACATTATTATTGGTATCGGGGTTTTTTTCAGCGTTAAACTCATTTTCTGACTCGTTTGAGGATTTAGGAACGATAAGTGAATTAAAATTATCTAATAACGATTTGAAATTATCTTTTTTAAAAGATTCAAGCATCCCAAATTTACTATATATCGCTACTTATGACGAAAAATCTAAAGCCATAAATGTACTAAGAATATTGCGAAAAGTGTCTCGTACGTTTTTACAAAAATTCAACATCAATGAAATATTGAATTGGAGCGGAAGAACAAATGCATTTAAGTCATTTGATTACGTATTAGAACGCTTTAAAAAAGAAGAATTAGAAGATAGTGAATCTGGGTTCAAGGAAAGAATCGTTGAATTATTCAAATTTGTAGAAGAAAAACTTAATGAAGAATCTAATTTATACGCGTTAAAAGGTAAATTAGATCCTCCGCCAGACTTACCGCATTATTGCAATCAAATTCCCCGTTTTACTATTACTAAAAAAATTAATCCAAAATATTTTTTAACTGGCGAAACTTCATGTAAAGTTTTTTATCAAATTAATGGAAAGAAATCAATTGAACAAATTGCGAAAAGTTTGGATTTAGAATATTCACAAGTATATAATATTAGTAAAAATTTGATAAAACTTGGCTTCATTAGCTTATCTTAATTCTCGTATTTAAATATTTCAAAAATCCACGCCCTCCCGCCCGCTTTTTCAATAGCTCGAGCAACTTCCTCTTGTTTTCCAGGAGCAATCGCGAACATACAACCTCCGCCCCCAGCACCCATTTGTTTTGCTCCAAAAGCACCCGCATTTTTAGCTGCTTTACATAATTTCAATATCTTTTCTGTTGCCGTCTCTAGGATAATTTCTTGTTCTTGCTGAATATCCATGTACATTCCAAACTTTTTAAAATCGCTTTCCAATAATGCTTGTTTGCCTTGCTTCACACAATCCTCAATTTCCTTAAAGGCATTTAATGTTATAGAATCTCTTTCTCTGATTTGTTTTTTAACTCTATTTAATACTAATACCGCTTTTCTTTCTTCAATTGAATCCCCTACAACGATTGGTAGATAACTAATATCTAGCTGTTCAACTCTAGGATTTTCATTAGTATGAATAAAAGTTATACCACCATGAGCTATACTATATTGATCCATTCTTCCACATTGAATGCCTAAATCGTGGTTTTCTCCCAAATATGCAAGTTCAGCGATTTCATTCTTAGAAAGGTTAAAAGAAAAAGCTTCGCTCATTGTTCGTAAAAATCCTACGGATATTGCTGCCGAAGTAGATAACCCTACGCCTATAGGAATATCAGATTTAACTTCTAAAACAAATCCATGGGTAATTTTATCTTTCAACCGTTCATACAAAACACTCCAATAACATAAATCGTTATCTCTTGGAGGTGAATCACCCAAATTAAATTTAATTCTTTCTTTCGTATCATGACTATAAAATTCGATTGTGTCGTCAGACCTAGCTATGTAAATGAACCTCATCATTAAGTTTATTGCCATAGCTATAACAGGTTTTCCCAATAGGTCAACCTTATCACCCATCAAGCAAATTCTTCCGGGGATTTCGATTTCTAGACTTTTTATGTCTTCCATTTTTAAAATAAACTTATATTAATTTAGAATAAATAAATTTTAACAAAAGGATTATTAAATTGAATATTGTAATAATAACAAAATAAAGGAATTATGTTTGAACTCTCTTCATGTGTTGTTTTTTTCTTTTTTTTTCTTTATCGTTGATTTCTTCTTCGAGTTGTTTTAATCCAGGATCATCTTTCCCCTCAAATTTGAATGTTCCAACAATTTTACTTTCTTGTCTTTCTCCTGATTTACTTATTTTTTCGAACGTAATTATAACTGGTTTATTTTGGTTTAAAGCCATATTGATAAAATTTATGAACCCGCTATGCTTACTTGGGGCAATATTGAATTTAATGGACACTTCTTTGTCTTTTTTTGAAGTAGTCTTCAGAATTAATCGTAATTTCAATTATCGTCACGTAATTTTTTTTATTGTATTATTGTATAATTGTTTTAAAATCTTTAAAATTATTAGATTAAAAAGATTATAAATATTAAAATTAAGTATTTTATATAAATAAAAAGAATTTCAAGAGGTCATAATGTCAACTAATCTTTTTCCTTACAAATATCTAAAGGGGCAGTGGTATCAAGCTGACGAGATAAATGACAGCGATGTTGTTGTTGTCGTAGATACCTCACAAGAAACAATTTGGTTTCACGCGGGGAATAAAAGTACAGCGAGAAATCGTAGTGATGCTCGAGCATTATTAGGCGATTTAATGGAGAATTATACATCTTATGAATTTAAAAGAGTATCGAATGAAACCCCAGACGAGATTTTAGTAAAATTAGACGATCTAAAAGAACTATATTATGTTAGAAGTGTTGGAAGTTTAAATTATGATTTGAGAAAAATATCTAGTATTTATTTCTATTTAAATAGTATTGGTTGTCTACTATTGATAATTTCTATATCATTCTTAGGATTCTTAATCTTTGGTTCTGGAACATCATTTATCGATTCACATCTTCACTATTCAATATTTTTTGAGAATTTTATATTTCAAATTTCGTTTATTTCTACGTTATTGATAGTTTCTTTTTCAATATTTGTAACTAGCACCATAATGGGAATTTTCCTAAAGAAAAAACAGTTATTCACCAAAACGCTAATAGCTGGAATTCTAACATTTATTCCTTTCTTTATAATAAAAATATGGGATATATCGCTGTATTATGAAATTATAGGACGGTTTATATATTTTAGAATTGATGCATTAATTTGGTTTGTGTTTTGTATTGAAATCCTTCAGGCACTCGCGATGGTAATAGGGTTCTATACTGGAATAATCAGTTTTAAAAAAATTTATGAGAAGAAAGATTAAAATTAGCGAAAAAATAAAGTGGATCTAAGAGATATGGCTTCAAAATTTCGGCTCCGTAGAATTTTTCGACCCTTTATCAAATTATTAGCGAAGGGATTAAGCAAAATTGGTGTGAATCCTAATTTAGCAACGATCATAATGCTCTGTTTTTCTATTTTTAGTTTTTTTGCTCTTGTTTTTATTTCTAATTTATTTTTATTCTCAATATTCGTATTTTTAGTGGGCATTTTTGATGGCGTTGATGGGGCAATCGCTAGGATAAAGAATAAAGAAACAACTTTTGGAGGCTTTTTTGACTCAGTTATGGATAGAACGAGCGAATTTGTGATTTTTTTTGCTCTATTGTTTTATTGCTGGAATTCTATATTATGGGGATTTTTAGATATGAAAATAATAATTTTTATTTCTTTTTTAAGTTCAATAATGATAAGTTATTTGAGAGCAAGGGCTGAAACCTTTTACAAAGGAGATTTTGATATTGGGCTAATGGCTAGATCAGAACGCCTATTTTATTTGTTTATTACCATGTTAATCGCGAATTTTTATGGATTCGTTAACGAGTTTTTATTTCTTTTTATGATCTTAGTAATAGCTACTGCTTACTTTAGATATTTTAAAATTAAGAAACTTATAAGAAATTTTGAAAAAGGAAATTAATATTAAACCTTATGATACAATTTAGATAGATTATATCGTATTTCTATCTATTTTTAATTAATTCAATTATTAACTTATCTCCATCTTTCAAATGGAAAAAATCTCTTAAATAAGGCTTCGCTAAGATCTCTATTATGTTTTTTTCGTGATGAGTTCTTTTAATATCTAATATAGCAGCTTTTCGACGATTATTTTTATCATCCATTCGGGAGATGTACACATCATAGCATTTAACAGCCCCGTATTCTCTACTTTGGTCTTTAAACCCCTCAATTATAACTGGTGATATATTTTGTAGTTTTTCACGTAAAATTGTGTTTGTAGTATCAGTTAATAATAAATTTAACGTACCTATGTAAGGTTCGAAGCCTAATTTTTTTTTAAATTGATCGTAATAACCTTGAATGGCAACGTAATATCCACCTTCGTGTATACCCTCTACTACTTCGCCAACGATCAAAATTGACTCAAGGAGAGATTTCAAATTTTTATAAACTGTAAGCATAACATTAGTTCCTTCTTTAGTTATTGATATCGTTTGTGTTTTACCGTCAGTTTTTCTTTTAACCCAATGTAATTCAATTAACGCGTTAATTCTCCGACTCCCTGATTGTTGACTTAATCCTAATATTTCCCCAAATTTAATTGTACTTAAAGTAATCTTGCGCTTACTCTTTGTTAATTGACAAAGTTGATAAAGAGCAAACCAATTAGCATAATTTTCCTGTGAGATTTCTTCTTCAGCCAATAGTCCACCAATAAGTTTATTTTTTAAATTGTTCTACAATTTTCTTTTTAATAAGACTAGAAGAGTGTAGTTTATATTTATCATAATAAGTATCTAACCTTTTAACTTTTATATGGGTTAGTCCTTTTTCTATTAATTCTCGCTTTAGTTTTTCTAAATCGTATTTTTGATCTGGCCCCAAGAGAATGATGTCCGGATTTATTTCTTCAACAGTTTTAAGCGTATCGTTATCAGATCTTCCTAATCTGGCTTCTTTTAC
>JAUWNA010000470.1 GCA_030612905.1 Promethearchaeota archaeon | reverse complement strand
TTTTCAAAATCTAACGTTAAAGCTGCATTTTTAAATTCAGCAGATTGGAAAACAAGATCTAGCTATTACCATCAATCTACAGATACCCCTGACAAAATTAGGAAAGGAACTTTGGAGAACGCTTTGCGAATCTGTATAACTTTTATTTTAAACGAAAAAAATAAATAATTGATCGAAATATGAATGAACAAGTGCTACATTTTTTAGAAAATACTTTTGCGGATAGTGAACTCAACCGCCTTCCCAAGAATTTTGGGGGCGGAAGAATTTTTACTTCTCCTTTAATTGGGGTTGTTGCTGGAGACGACCCAATATTTTTAAAATTTAAGGAAGTAGTAGGCCCAGAACATTTTACACCTATTGAGATGTGGAACGAATGTGGTCAGGAAGAATTACCCGCTAACCACCTTCGCATAGTATCTATAGTTTTCCCATATGTTAAGAAGATTCGTGACGAGAGCAAAAATATTATTCAATTACCCCGTGTAACTCTACCAGCAGATATCTATTCTGTAGCGCGAAACTATGCTAACGAATTTATGGTCTATATTTTAAAACAATGTGTTTCATATTTTCAAGAAAAAGGATTTATGGCTGCAGCTGGAGTGCTTAATGAAAGCTATACTATTGTCGCAAAAGGGGATTTTTATTCTACCTGGTCTGAGCGGCACATTGCTTATGCTGCGGGGTTAGGAACATTCAGTTTACACGAAGGTCTTATAACTGAGGTTGGATGTAATATACGGTTAGCTTCAGTGATCACTAACGCGCCACTTGAAACAACACCACGAAAATATAAAGAACCGTATTCCAATTGCCTATACTTTACAAAAGGTACTTGCAAGACATGCATAGAAAAATGTCCCGCTAATGCAATAACCGAAAATGGGCACGATAAAACAAAATGCTACAATTATGGTCAAAAAATAGCCAGAAAAATGAAGATTCGCCACAAATCGTTCCTTAAACCTACCATCCGTCGAGTTAATGGAAAGTTAAGGCCTCCAATTTACCCCGTTGGCTGCGCGTTTTGTCAATTTGGGGTTCCTTGTATGGATAAAAACCCAACATCAAATGAATAATTTTTATCTATTTATGTAGCAGCAACTCTCTTAGGAAATTTGGATTGTACCTTAAGGTTTTCCTGCAATAATTTATTTACCAACTTGAATCTTTTGTCTTGGAAGTCTTTTTTATCCCATAAATTATTCAATTCATGAGGGTCGTTTTTACGATCGTAAATATCGCCAAAATCGTCTAACCCTTCGTAAACAGTTAGCTTATAATTTTCAGTAATTAAATGCCTTATTCGGGCTTCCAGAGGACCGACCTCTTCGTCGTTCTCTATTAAAACGCAATCTCTTATTTTCTTGGTGGGATTTTCTAAAACTTGAGACATATCAAGACCTTGCATATAAGGTGGGTGGTGTCGCTCTTTTACATTTAAAAGGTTTAGAATTGTTTTAGGAAGATCAATAGTACTAATTAAAGATTGAGCCACTCCTGGCTTTGTTAATCCGGGTACTTTCCAAATTAAAGGGATGTGGCAAGGTCCTACGAAAGGACATGGTCCTTTGAATAGTAGCCCGTGATCACCCATTAAATCGCCGTGGTCGCTGGTGAAAATTACCATTGTATTTTCTGAATACCCTAACTTTTCTAAAGAGGCTAGTATTTTACCTACGCAATAATCTACATAGGCAATAGCTGCGTAAGTTAAAGCAGTAATCTTGCGAACCTCTTCTTCCGTTGATTCTCGTAAGAACGCTTTTTTAAACGGCGGATTTTTTAAATGGTATCCTAAATATTTATGGGAATATAAATTCTTTACATCTTGAAAACTTGCGGGGAGTTCTATATCTTCCGGTTTATACGTATCTCGAAATCTCTTAGGTGGATATAGAGGATAGTGTGGGTCTGGAAAAGAACAATGCAAATAAAACGGTTTATCTCCATAATCACCCTTGGCATATCTTTCGAGGAAAGCAATTGTTCGTTCTTGAACATAGGTAGTATTGTATAAATCTTCTGGTATTCCGTCGCAATATAAACTGAAAAGATTGTCGTAATTCTGCACTCTTTTTTTCATTTCTTCCGCAATTTTAGGGGATCTTTCTTCCAACCATTCTGTATAATGACCAGCGCACACAGTACCATTTCCAGAAATCACTTCCACTTCGTCGTAGCCATAATAGGGGAGGGGAAAGTTCTTTCCCACAGGATCGTTTTTACCTTTATCTACCGCCCAGCTAATTAAACTTTCGGCAGATTTTGTTTTGTGCTTAAACGGACCTAGCCAAAATTGGTGGTGTATTTTCCCAATAGCCGCAGTATGCCAGCCTCTCTTTCGAAGAGTTTTTGTAATGGTAGGAATATCTTTTGGTAAATTAATTCCGTTGCTTCTAACGCCATGCACATTTGGATATAGCCCTGTGAGTAAAGTTGCTCTATTCGGCATGCAAATTGGATTAGTACAATAATAATTAGTAAATCTC
>JAUWNA010000234.1 GCA_030612905.1 Promethearchaeota archaeon | reverse complement strand
TTAAAGAACTTAATGAATATTGTGGAAATATTCCAATTGCATTATTTGGAAATAAGATCGATTTAATTGATGAGAAAGATTTAGCTCTACAAGACGATAAAGTATATTCACATTTCAACGTACGAAAATATTCGAATGATCATAATTTCATTGGATATTTTAAAACAAGCGCTTTAACTGGTCAAGGTGTTATTGAAGCATTTCAAAAGTTAGTTAGAGACCTTTACTTTAAAACTACATTTGGGACATAGCAGGTCAAGATAGTTTTAATGTAATGTAATGCGCCAAAAGTTTTATACCGGTTTTAATCTAGTTGATAAATGGCTCAATGAACTTAGAGAACATTGTGGAAAAATTCCAATTGCGCTATTTGGTAATAAGATCGATCTAATTGATGAAAACGATTTATCATTGAATAAAGATAAAGCAACTTCAGATTATAATGTTGGAAAATATGTAATCGATAATAAGTTTCTTGGGTATTTTAAAACTAGCGCCTTAACAGGCCAAGGTGTAATTGAAGCGTTTCAAGCTTTAGTTAGGAAGCTTTATTTAAGAGCTAAAATGTAATAAAAAATAATATAAAAGAAATATATATAACAAAAAATTTTAGGTTTTCTTGTAAATAAATCGATCCCAGCTCGAAGCGTTTGCTAGATGATCAGGCATGTTTTTACGTTTACGTATTTCAAGAATTAAATCTTCTTCTATACTTTTAGGCACTTTATTAAAACCATCAAATTCGTATCCGAAGAACGCACGTCCTTGAGTCGAACCTCGTATATCATCAGCTATACCAATCGTTTCAGCAGCAGGAATCGTCCCTTGAACTCTAACATATTCGCCCTCTGGAATTACGTTCGTAATTCTACCTCGTCGTTTGGTTATAATCGCATTCACGGGGCCTTCTGTTCCATCTGGTGTTTTCACATCAATTCTCTGAATAGGTTCAAATAGATGAGGATCAGCGTCCAACATTGCTAAGGACATAGCAGAAAAAGCCATTCCAGCAATTTGCCCATAGGAAGTATGTCGTGTGTCCTCATGGATGGTCATATCTGTAAATACTATTTTAAAACCCGCAGCTGGTTCTTTTGCAAGAATACACTCTCCAAGCCAATCTCTAAAAGCGGCTGTTAGATAAGATTTTACTTTTTCAAATCGTTGTAAACCAGATGTACCGTTCACAAGTAAGCTTCCTTGGTAAACATCTACTATACGTCTAGCTTCTTTCGCGTCCCAGCCTGCATCTTCCCTTAGTATTTTTGCTCTATCTTTATCATGCATCAAATCAGTGATCTTTCCGGTTTCGATTAATTTCTCAGTTGTTTTATCTAGTGGCTCTATGTATAATAAGATTCGGTTGTGAGCATTGGCAGATTTAGTATAGAATAGTTTGCTTTTCTTGGTAATTTTTTCTCGGTACACTATAATAGGTTCACCGATTAAAATAGGAACTTGGTTATTGATCCGTTTGGTAAGGATTTCAATTTGAAGTGGATCTATTCCACTTAGAATGAACTCTCCAGATTCTTTGTCCCGCCGATACATTGCGGTAGGATCTGCTTGAAGCCACTTACTTACTACCGTATCTAATTTGTCGATTTCGTGAGGATCTCGTGGCTTTATACTTCTTGAAACTACGGGTTCGCACGCATATTGGATTTTTTCAAAAGACGGCAGAAGTTTAGCTTCATTTTTATCCTTCGGCACATCACTGGCTGCCATAAATGTCTCTCCAGAGGGACAAATAAAACCATATAAAGCAAATAAATTTCCTGCAGGAATTTTTGGTATATCTAATAGATCTGTAATTTCCATTACTCCCAATCGTTTTACTCGATTACTTGTTCTGTTATTTACCAAATAGATAGAGTCCGATAGTCGGAATGTTCCAGAAAAAACCCTGCCTATTAAAGTTGGTTGATATCCTCTCCTTGGATCTAAGAATATTTTGGTAATCATACCATATAAAGGACCGTTTGGATCACTCTTTTGAAGCGCTTGTCCTAGTTCTGAGTTGAGATCGCCGCCCCAAATATGAGGTATCCTATAACTTGCGGCTTCCACAGGATTGGGTAAATGATCAACTACCATTCTTAACATTGGCTCATCAAGTGGAAGATTTTCTCTTAACCACTGAATGTCTCCTTCGGTATATTTTGCGAAAACATCTTGTGGTGTTAAACCTTTTTCTAGTAATATTTCGTATGTAAAACCCCATCCGTGCTTAGCTGACCCTACAGCAACGCTATTTTTAGCAAAATCAACGCTCCATTGAGATCCTTCTGGTCTAATCTTTTTGATTAACTCATTTACTTGTTTTGAAATTTTATCAATTTTCATAAATGTGTCTGTTGGACTCAACTTAAGCTCGCTAATTAATCGATCTACTTTATTGATAAAAAGAACTGGTTTGCAATACTCTTCACCAACGGCTAATCGGATGTTTGTTTCAGTTTGAGTCATAACCCCTTCTAAAGCATCGACGAGAATTATGGCACCGTCACTCCCTCTAAGAGCACGCGAGACTTCTCCAGTAAAGGAGATATGTCCAGGCGTATCATTGATTTGAAGGATATATGGTTCATCATCAGGCTTTCTAGAGTCATTAAATGCGAGTAAAACAACGCTCGTAAATATAGTTATGCCTCTTGCCTGCTCCTCTTCGTCGGAATCGGTCATCTGAAGTTGCCCGGCGTCCTCTTCTCGCATTAAACCTGCACGCCTTAACAAATAATCGGTAGCGGTAGTTTTGCCATGATCTATATGTGCTACTATGCTAAACAACCGCTTTTTCTCGTATGAACCGGTAGTTATCAGGTGCGCTATCTCATCGGGATTTTTTACTTTAACCATTTTATTCACTCTTTAAAGTTATTAAACTATGAAATTATTATAAATCTACAATAGTAAATATACAAAATCATAAAAATTTTATGATTAAAAATAGATTCAGTATTATATGATAATTAGAAACCGTTAATTTATCAATTTTCCATCTTGGATTCTGAGTATTTTATCTGTTTTTTCTGCGATTTTTATGTTGTGTGTAATAAGAATAAATGTTTGTTGTTCTGATTTATTAAGAGATATGAGATAATCCATTATTTTATCTCCAGTTTTTGTGTCTAAATTACCTATTAATTCGTCAGCCCAAACAATTGAAGGGCGATTAACGATGGCACGAGCAATAGCGACGCGTTGTTGTTGTCCTCCAGAGAGTTCTTCTGGTTTGTGGTGCAACCGATCTTCTAATCCTACTTTAGTAAGTAATTCCATAGTGCGCTGTTTTCGTTCTTTTTTCTTTACTCCCGCAGTAATAATGGGGAGCTCAACATTTTCGAAGCATGTGAGTACGGGAATTAAATTGTAAAACTGAAACATTTACAGAAAAAAAAATACTTACTCCAAGAATTATAGCTATTAAGGTGAAAAGTGTACGGATAGGTTTTTTGATAAGATTTCGATAGGCAATCTTTAGCTCAATTAATCCCTTGACATTTAAATCCATTTCATTAAATTATTCCCGTTTTAATTCAATTTATTTGTTTAAACCTTTTTTAATTGATAAAAATAAATTTTTAAATAAAAGGCAAGACCATATTTTTTAATACTTGTATAGCTCTTTTTCCTGAAGTAGTTCTTGCTTCATACGATTTAGAAATATTTACAACACATAGATTCTCTGGAATTTTATTCTTGACAAAATCTTTTACTAATTTAAGAAATTCTGTGTATTCTCTTTTAGATTCTATCCATAAGAATTCGTCCCTTTCAAAAAAGTTTGGATTTTTTTTTCTAAACTTAATAGCATGATTTTTCTCTTTAATTGGAGGTCCTCTTCGTTCGTAATTTTTTGTTATATTAGGTTTTTCACAAAATATGGCTATATTATATTCCTCAATATTATCTTCAAAATAGACTTCAAATTCTATTTTGCCAAATCGTTCCGCGTGAGAAAATTCTTTTTCTCCGTTTGCCTTAATGTTTTCACCGATTGCGTATAATTTATCTCTATTAATGGTGTAATGCATCTCGTTATTTTCGTTTTTTAATTCAACGATAAAGATTTTAGCTAAGAGAGAATCATCAATCTTAGAAATCTTAACTTCAGGTATTTTATCAATTTTAAAAAAACTTTTGTTTGGGTTATTCATAAAATCCATTATTCTCTGATTACAATACTTGTATGCTTTTTCTGAAATTGCGGAGGCAACATTTCGATTCTTATCGATAGGATCCGTAATGATGATGTAATCGTTTTGGAAATGTTGAATCTTTCCCAACTCTTTTAAAGCTCTATTGTAATAATCGCTAGGCTTTTCTTTAAGGAATTTAAAATTGTTAAATAGGTTTTGTAGGGTGTTGTAATAATATA
>JAUWNA010000199.1 GCA_030612905.1 Promethearchaeota archaeon | reverse complement strand
ACGAAAAATATGAATGCCAGTAGCCACAAATATAAAGGTTTTCCTTTTGGCTTATTTTGAAACACAACCACCCCCCACATTGAAAAAAATACAACCAACGCAACCTCAAATCCAACAAAAATAGCAAGTAAATCTAAATTAAACAAAATTAAGTTCGCGACTAAAAAGCCAATAGTAAATAATACGGTAAAAGAAACAACAATAGGGATAATTATTTTCTCTATTATCGTATAAAATCTAAATTTCTTTCCCATTAAAATTAAAATAAACCTCCCTTTTTTAAAAGTAATTTGAGTTCGTAACCATAAAACTATAACGCCTCCAATTACCGCAATAAAAATTGCACCAAATAACTGATAAATCCATGGTAAAGTAAAAAAGAACATTATAGCCCCTAAATGCCCCGTAGAGATACCACATCTGTAGAAAACTAAGAAAATGCCAAAGAGAATCACCATTAAAATAAAATCGAAACCTCTGGTTGCGGACTTAACTAAATAAATCAAATACACCCACATAAAGGAGAACAGAAAAACTAACGCAATAAGAGAATGAGAAAGGTATAACGCGATGAAAATAAACGTTATAAATAGATAATTAAACGCCATATTCGAGCGAATTGCCCTCCAATTGGGTTTTTCTTCTTTAACGAAATTTCTTAATCTAATGTATAATAGAAAAAAAATTGTTAATGCCTGAATGAATACAATACTAGAAGGCCAAAATTGAAAAGTTAAATTCTTAAAACCTAAGGTAGTTATTAATAAAATATATATTCCAAAAATTGCTAAAGATTTTTTTGAAAAAATTCTCATCATAATGTTGTATACAATAAGCGATGTTAGTGGAAGAGTTAAAAATATGAAGCTATTTGGTATTAAAAAAATATCTATAGCAGAGAAATAATGAAATACTGCTCCAATAATATGAAAGCCCATTGCACCAAAATACGCGTCAAGAGGTAAAGAATTAGCCGTTGTTATTTGTTTTATAATTACAATGTGATACCATGGATCAGTTCCCGCGAAAATATCTACATTCAAAAAAAAACCAATTAGTAGTAATATCATAAAAATACTTAGTAAAATCCCGTTAGGAGAGATCTTCTTCTTAATATAATCGTAAAATGAAAACTTGTCGTATTTTATCCAAGAATCATTAGAATATGTTTTAGATTTAAACCTAATTTTTTCTTTACGCTTCAATTTTAGTATCAAAATTATAATAATCAGAGAAAAATAGAAGATTAGTAGAGATGTAAAAAAATAAATTGCATTTAAAATAAAACCTAAACTATAACCAAAATAACCTACTACTATATAGAAACACAAATTAAAAACTACTGTTAAGCAAAACTTTTCCAAAGTGTTGAATCTTACACTTTTATAAATAACAAAAAAAAATGGATAAGAAGGTAAATATAAGATATTAAATATCGAAGATAATATCCATAGAAATCGTAAAAAAACAATAAATGGTGTATTAGTATCTAAATTTAGAAGAACATCGAGATTTATTACCTTCAAGAATAATAGTATAATAGAAATTAAAGACACTACGAATAGATAGAAATGAATATGAAGACGTAAATGAAAAATCGATTTTATTAACCTAATTTTAAAATTGTACATAATTCTTTAGACTATAAAACAATAATTAAGAAGTAATTTTATTTCTTTACATAAAAAAATTCTCTAAATTACTTAAAAATAAGAAAAATTCTTATTAGTACTTTTTTTCACTATAGTATGATTAAAAATAAAAATGTCATGATAACTGGTGCAGCTGGTTTTATTGGTTCGCATTTAACCGAGAAGCTATTGAAACACGCGAATTTTCTCATTTTGATCGATAACTTTAACGATTATTACGCGGGAAAGGAGAAGCAATTAAACGATATCTTGAGTAATTACAAGCAAAATAGTGATTATTTGCTAATCAAGGGAAACCTTGTTGACGAATCAACCCTCAAACAAGTTGAACACGAGCCTGACTATATATTTCACTTAGCAGCTCAAGCAGGTGTAAGGTATTCGATTGACCACGCGTCTGAGGTAACATATAATAACCTCGTAAGTACGGTAAATGTTTTCGAATACGCTTTAAAAGGTTCTTCAATAAAAAGGGTAATAAACGCTTCTTCCTCATCAGTTTACGGCAACCCTCTATACACGCCCGTAGATGAAAATCATCCTAAAAATCCTATATCCCCATATGCCGTTTCTAAATTATGCGGGGAAATTTACGCTAATTTGTACTTTAAGGAAAATGATCTCCCAATTACGTCATTGAGATTCTATACTGTTTATGGGCCTCGGGGACGTCCTGACATGGCAATAAAGAAATTCTTTAATCTTATGTTCCAAAATAAGGAGATATTAATATATGGTGATGGAACACAAAAAAGAGATTTTACCTATATTTCAGACATCGTAAATGGTTTAATTCTAGCTAGCGAAAAAATCAACGCAATTGGAGAAATATTCAATTTAGGCGGTTCCAACCCGGTAACTGTCAATGAATTAATTGACAAAATGTATAATATTGTAAAAGCAGAAAAAAAAATAAGAAATATAGAAAAACAAAAAGGAGACGTTAATATTACCCATTCAGACATATCAAAGGCCAAGAAAATCCTAGATTTTACCCCAGAGGTTAATATTGATACCGGGTTGAGAAATCAATACGAATGGCAAAAAAATTATTACAAGTAATTATATAAAATTACGATAATTTTCTTTCTAAAGCATCAACTGGAATAAATTTATATTTCAGAGTAGTAATATAGAAAGATAGTAAATACTCAATAAAAAATTAAAATTATATAAGGAATTATAAGGCATTTTTTATTAAAAGCTTTAAATTCTAAACAAAACGCTTTAAAATTATTTGAAGGAGTAAAAAAAATAGATATGATCGATGAGCCTTTTCTCGAGTTGTACGATTACATTAGTAATTTCAAAAACAGCAATAGTCAAATTCTTTTAACAATCATATTACCAATGTATAACGAAGAACATACTATCGGGAAAGTTTTAGGAAACTTACCTAGAGGAGATTCAATTCAGATAATTGTAGTTGATGATCATTCCACAGACAACAGTTTACAAGAAATCAAAATGGTAAACGAAAACAATGAAATTGAAGTAATACATCACAAAATAAACAAAGGTTATGGCGCTTCGATTCTTTCAGGAATCAAACGCGCTCGTGGTATGGTAATCGTTACAATGGACTCTGACGGACAACACAGCCCATATGATCTCTTAACGATGATTAAACCTGTATTTGATAACGAAGCTGATTATACAATTGGCTCGAGATATTTAGGGTCTTATTTCTATAAATTACCCGTTTCGACAAGATTAGGCGAAGTTCTTATCGAAAAATTAATTCTAATCTTCTTTGGAAAAAGGATTATGAACAATCAAAATGGCTTTAGAGCTTTCAATCGAAAAATAATTCCTATTTTTGACGAAGTTAAATACGAAGGATACGCTTTTTGCACCGAGCAGATAATTAAAGCTACACTAAAAGGATTTAGAATTAAAGAATGCCCCATTAATCTGTACGATCGTAAATTTGGTGCTTCGAACATCATATTAACTAAATTAGCCGTAAACCTTTTTTCATGTATGCTTCAGTATTTCCTCGTGAGATTAAACATAACGATATTTAAGAGGTTAGGTACCGGTCATATACAAATTTACGAAAAGTCTGTAAGAAAAAGTAGAATCTATGCGCATCTTAAATATACCAAAGATATAAAAACTATTAACTCCGTATTTTTTATCGAACGAAGCACACCTATACTTTCTTGAAGACTGATTTTTAAAATTTAGAATCTATATATTTCTATCTTATCTCTTTTAGCTCCAATAAAATAATGATTTTTGCCAGATTTGTCTCAAATTTTATCGGAATATGGAAATAAACGAGTTTCTTAAGCACAAATTATACAATTAAATTTAAATTGTATTATACCCATTCTAATATAACTTATTTGTATTGTATTTTCTATTATCGTTTAAATTATATGTTTATAAGGTTTTAATTTGAAGCTATTTAATAGTATAAGCGCACATAAAGCTTATTTGAATAACTATAGTGTTAAAACCCACACACCTGTTTCAGATTATCAAGAATTATACGCCTATTTGAGAAAGTTTGAAAGTAATAACCAAAAGGTTCAGATTTCGATCATTCTACCTTTATATAACGAAGAAAATACAATTCGGTCAATATTGGAAAATTTACCTTCTAATAATTTGGTTGAAATCATCGTTATTGACGATAATTCGTCTGATAATAGCTTAAACGAAATTAGAAAGGTAACAAATCATAAAAACTTCAAAATTATTCGTCATAAAGAAAATAGAGGATATGGAAACGCAATTGTTACAGGAATAGGATACGCTAGTGGTGAAGTAATTGTAAATATGGACACTGATGGACAACATAGCCCAGATGACATATTCCATCTCGTAAAACCAATCTTTGATGGAGACGCTGACTATACGATTGGTTCGAGATATTTAGGTACTTATTATTACCGTATACCAATACTTACGAGACTCGGAGAGGTGCTAATCGAAAAACTTATTCAATTGCTCTTTGGAATTAGAATAATGAATAATCAAAATGGATTTCGTGCATTTAAAAAGGAACTGGGACCTCTTTTTAGTAAAGCAAAATTCTTGGGATATGCGTTCTGTACTGAACAAATCCTTCAAGCAAGATTGTCAAAATATCGAATCATAGAACGCCCAATTAAGGTGTTTAACCGTGAATATGGTTCTTCAGGGGTTGTTTTAAGGAAACTAACTCTCAATATTTTCGCGTGCCTTCTTATTTATTACATTAAAAAAGTTAAATTAAATCTATTTAAAAAAAGGAGAA
>JAUWNA010000514.1 GCA_030612905.1 Promethearchaeota archaeon | reverse complement strand
TTAACATCGTTAAGTAATTCTGAACGATAATTCTTCCGATAATAGGCTACTATTGCTTCTGCTTTTTCCTCTACATCTATTCCATATTTTTCCTTCATTTTTGCGACGATTTCTTTTTCAGTAAATTGAACTCCAGGGGCTAAGGTGAAACTTGGATATTTGTAATCAAATAGTTGACATAGAACGTCACCTAAATCAGTTTCTTTAATTTCTATTTTATTTTTCTTTAAAACATCAATTATTCCTATATCCTTTGCTTCCAAAGATTTTGATTTGTATAAAACTTTATTATCACCTAACTCTTCCATAAAGAATTTTTGGGCTTCCTCGTTTGTTTTGGCGTAATAAACCTTAAATTTGTTAGTCTTACGCATTACTTCTATGCATTTTTTTACATGTTCTTCAATATTTTCAACGAAATCTTCACGTATTTTGGTGAGATGTTCTTTGTGTTCTTCAACAAATTCTCTACTAGTATCTTCGTAAAGATATCGTAGATCGAAGGAACGATACTTACCTAAGCTTGCTAGCCTCCAGATATCTCCAAACTTGCTGTAGACTGAATCTTTATCGTTTAATTGTTCTATCTTTTCTTTCACTTTTTCATATAGCTCTTTTCCTTTTTCGGTCATGCTAAGGGGTCCTCCTGATTCATTATTTTGATTATAAAATCCTCAAACTTAATTACAGGTTTTTTTATATTATTTTCTTTTCTTATTCTTTGTAATGCAGTATAACAGAATGGACATGCTGTTAACAAAGCTTTTCCTTTCCTCATTTGATTGAAAATCGATTTAGCGTTATAATCGCTATTTTCTTTAAAAGTAGCGTAGACACCTCCGCCAGCCCCACAACAAATGCTATTAATTTTTGTATTTTCCATTTCAAATATTTCAATATTATCGATCGAGTTGATGATTGTTCTTGGCTCTTCTATTATTGGTGAAATAGCATTTCGCAGATGACAAGCATCGTGATAATTGACAGTTAATTTTTTTCCGGAATGCTTTAAATTCAACTTCTTTAAATTATCATGTGTAGCCATAAATTGTAAAAGGTGTTTAACCTCGACATTGAAATCAGAGCCTAAATATTGTTTATAATATCGAGTTAGATAATTATAACAACCTGCGCAAATAGTAACAATTTTAGAAACATCATTTGATTTAAACCAATTATTCACAAATTCTACATGTTTCTTTAATTCTTCGTCGTTGGAAATGTGATAAGATAATGCGCCGCAACAAGGGACATCATCAAGGATTTCGTATTCATCGTCAAGGAATTTAATGATCTTTATTCCATTTTTGCAAGTTTCTTTGTATTTTGAGCTTGATAAACACCCTAAATAAATTATCTTTCTCATAATTTAATTAACTTTTTAGTTTTAATTAAGATTTGATGTTATTTTATTTAAGAATAATTGCAGAAAGACTTAAAATAAATTAAATTGAAATATATAAAGATAAAAATATTTAAATAAAATATAAGATAAAAACTGAGTTGGTCTAAAATTCCAAAATTGTTAGAGAACGAAGAGAAGAATTTTTCATTATTCCTAAATAAAAATAGGTGTGGCGGTTGTCAAGTCTGTGTCTATGTGTGCCCAACGGGTATTTTAGAGATGGGAGACGAGTTAAATATGAGAATAGCTTATATTCCACGAGTTAAAGAAGGGAAAGCAAAATATTGTACAGCGTGTAAGCGATGCGAATATGGATGTCCAGATTGGTGTTTATACATTGTAGATGATTCAAAAAATAATAATATTGCCAACAAAGTCAAAGCATAACAAGGTGAAAAAAATGGATATAGAAAATAGTAAAAGATTCTTACCAGAAGGAAAACATCTAATGATGGGAAATATAGCGATGTCCGAAGGTGCTATAGCTGCTGGTCTGAAATTTTTTGGAGGCTACCCTATCACTCCTAGTACGGAAGTTATTGAACACCTTTCTGTTAGATTGCCACAAATTGGAGGTGTTTGTATGCAAATGGAAGACGAAATAGCATCTATTAATTCTGTAATTGGGGCTTCTTTAGTCGGTGCTAAAGCTATGACAGCAACTTCTGGTCCTGGCCTTTGTTTAATGACCGAAACGATCTCAATGGCAGCAAATTTAGAAATCCCGTTTGTTTTTTGTGATGTACAGCGTAATGGTCCTGGGACGGGATATGTAACAGAACCGCATCAT
>JAUWNA010000125.1 GCA_030612905.1 Promethearchaeota archaeon | reverse complement strand
AGTTATGCTTCTTATAACTGGTATTAAATCTCCACAGATTTTTGGACAAGATATATCACCCGTTCAATTATATAGCAACAAAAACACATCTAATAAAAAAATTGGATTATCAAATGATATTTTTAACATCGGTGAACTTGCTTTTGATTAATGGATTTTTTTCTACTCCTTTTTAAATTTATTTCTTTAATTAATTATATGGATCCAAAATATTGCTCTAAAACTCAAAAAGAAGTAAGTACAGTTTTAAAAAGTCTATTTGAGTGGAAAAATTTATTCTCTATCAAGGTAAAATATTTTTATGAAGGATGGGCTGTATATCTAAGAGAAAAGAGCATGTATCCTCGATGTATAGTGATTTTCAAACCTTACTCTAAGGAAAGTTTTTCAATTAAAAGTTTTGAGATAAATTTTGATAAAACTAAAAATGATTCTTATAAGGAACTTTATGTTAGTGAAAGTATTTACTCTATTTCTAATCTTTTAAGTGAAATAAAGCAAATTATTTACGGAAAAGATATATTAGGAAGTATCAAGAAATTGTTATAGAAATGTTCATAACTATTTCAACTCAGTATGAAACAAACATCCAAATATAAAGAAAGCTAAAAACGCTAGTTAGAATTGAGGTTTATATAATTTTTTAAATTCTTCCTTCTTTTTATCGTTGTATTTATTTTCTAAAAACTTTAGTACTGAGTGATGAGGCATCCCACTCAATATCATACTTACTGCTTTTCTTGCGATTTGTAAATTCTCATAATCTGAAATGATTGAAACTGTTTTTCCATAGACAGATACATAGCTCTCGGCAAATCTTTCGATTGCTTTTCTCATTTCACCATTCCTACCAATAATCCTCCCTTTTAATCTTTTTATTTTCTTCTCAGATTTTCCTAATATGCTATACAAATTAAAAACTTCTATATCATATGTTTCGTCTAGAAGCTTCATAGCTTTAATTGGGTTAAAACCTCTGTTTATAGCATTAATCATTTTTTGAGCAGTAAAGATATTAATGGGATTATATTTTGGGTGCCCTATAACAGGCCTCACTTCGCAATCTCCAGATTCACTGTCCAAATTAATCTTAACTCCCAGTGACTCTTCAATTTCTCTTTTAGTTTCACCATTTTTTCCAATTATTACCGCAATTCTATTCTTTCCTATTTTCATAATTCTAATTTAACTTTAGTGCCTTCAATAATGAAAGATTATTTTTCTATTTTTCTAAATTTATAACTTCATAATAAAAATCCTCAGGATTAGGAATTTCAACTCCGATTTTATCAAAATAATTAAAAACATTCTTAATATCTCTCACTAAATAAACTTCTGCTTTTGGATGATGTGTAGTGACTGCTTGTGAGATGTCAATTACAATTGGTTTTTGATTATGATATAAAATATTAAATTCGGATAAATCACCATGAACTAATTTTGCATTTTGATATAAGGTTTTAATAAAACCAAGAATTTCATTTAATAGTTTAATAGGTTCCTTTGGAAACTTTATATCTTTAAGTTTTGGTGCAGGAATTGATCCAAAACCAATATATTCCATGATTAAAACATTATTTTTTATATAGATTGGCTCAGGTACGCTCAGACCTGCTTTATAGGCCCTTTTAAGATTTTTAAACTCTTTACTTGCCCATAAAAATATAATTTTTGATACATTATGTGGTATTTTTTTAAATCTGGGATCTCCTATAATATAATTTCTCATCCATCTTGACGTATTACTATCGATCTTATAAATCTTTATCGCAACTTCGCGATTATTTTCTCCGTAAGCAAGGTAGACATTTGCTTCTTTACCTGCAGAAATTATCCCTTCAATTCTGTTTAAATGCCCTGTTTTTAATAATTTATTTATATTTAAATACATTCTTTCATCAAAAACAGAATCTACAGTGGCTCTTTTTTTAGTTTGATCAATTTTTTTAATTCTTATTGAATCAATCTTCTTTTTTTCTAAATCATCTAATCTTGTATTAAATTTTTTGTTAAAACCATCATTTGAAACTTCTCTTTCAAGTTCTTCCTCATCTTCATCAATAAAACCATTGTTTTTTTTCTCCACTTAATCCCCATCCATAATCCTTTTAAACGATTTTTTATCATCAAAAAAAGAAAAGTTTTTTATAAGTTTAACATGGTTTTCATCTCTTAATAAAACCCTATTTTTGGTAATATTCTCTACAAGATATTTGGATTTGTTTATATAAATATAGTCATTTTTTTTAATTGGTAAAAATTTTATAAGTGTTTTTAATCTATAGAGATTTCTTCCCTTTTGACTATCTCTCCCTACTAGCTTTTTTGTTCTTTTTAGGATAAAATTATATTTTGACTTTAAATGTGAAACTATGTGTTTCATTAACTCATTCGTGCTTAAATACAAATCCACACCAAGTTTTTGATCTTCCACTTTTGAAATATATTGTTTGTCGTCTTTTTTAAAGATATTCTCCACAAAATATTGGATATCATCCAAAACTTCATTAATAATCTCAAATTGATTCTCATTTTTTACCCGTAATTGAATTATTGATAAAAAATACATCCCCCCTCTTAGATTAGAGCAATTTTTACATAATTCGTAATTTATTTTAACTTTTACCGTTTGTTGATGAGAAATTTTATGATCTTCTCTCAAAGTTCCTGTAATTGTAAGATCAAAAGAAGATAACAAATCTTTTTGAGTAAACATTAATTCTTCAAATGAGAATGAAAAGATGATTAAATCTTGTTTTAAATAAGATTTTAATAAAAATCGAGATATTGCCTCTTCTATAATAGGAAATAATTCATTTTCAGCTGGTTCAATCCATTCTTCTTTTTTTGAATATTTCCTGCAATCGTTGCACATTTTAAAACTGATACTTTTTGGCAATTCGAATAGTGGATTTTCTTTTAAAAAACAGTTAAGGCACATACCAAAATAAGGCGCTGTTTCGTCTAGAGCCGTTCCACATATTGCACAAAATCTATGAGGCATTAAAACATCATTTTTATTGCCATTGGAATATTATTAATTTTTTTAACTCCTTCTTTAGAAAGGATTTTATGAGCAATTGCCTTATTGGTTATATTTTCACCCACTATATTAAAGTACAACGCCTTTTTTAACAATTCTACTGCCTTATCTATGCTTAGAAGATCGCCCCCAAAAAAGCGATCACTAATTTCAACTTTCAACTTTCCCTCAATGAAAATTTGTTTTAATAACAACTCATCGCAACATGCAACCGTATCGATACCATTTTGACGATGGATTTTAAGATATACTTTCATCTGGCAATCATTAAACTATATTTATTTTTCTTTTATTTCTTCATGTGCTCCGCAAGCTGTGCATTTAAGAAATCTTTTTTTCCCTTCTCTTTGAATTTCTGTATCAGGTTTATTACAAATTTTGCATAATACATATGTTTTAGAATATAATTCAATTAATCGATTTAAAACTTGTTCTTTATAAACTCCTTTTAAAAAAAGATGTTGTCCCCTCATCTCTCCCATTGTCCCTACTTTTTTTAAAAACTCAACAATGAAATGTTTTCGTTCGCGATTTAGAGTATTGATAATTTTATTAAAATTCGTAATATAGGTATTCTTAGCTTCTATTCTTATCTGAACTTTTGGTATTTCAAATCTAGACAATTTCTTTACGTTGTCGGGGATATTTTCATATCCCTTGTCTAATAATTCCTGATAATTGTTTATATCCATTTTAGTTACCTTTTTTTACTTTTTCTACTAAATGTAATAATCATTCTAACAAAAATAATTTTTCGATTTTAAAAAATTATTTGAAAAGAAAATTCAAAAAAATCGATTTTAGTCAGAATTGTTTTTAGTAACTTTGATATATATTTTCCTCTGTTGGATAAATTCTTGATTCCATCGCTAAATCACTAATATAAGTCCTCAGTGTATTTTCTGGAATCTGCAATTTTAATTGTAATTCTTTAAGGCTTATACCATTTCCGTCTTGAGAATATTCATATATTATCGAAAAAATCTTTTCTTTAAGTTTATCAACTTCTGAAGGCTGATCTTCTCCAAATATTTTGTCTATACGAATTTCATCTGAAATATTATTAAAAGAGAACTCTTCTTCCATTTCAGAATCAGTTTCAATAGGAATCTCGTAGATATCTCCAGATTTAATTTTTTTTATTATTTCAGCGTCTCGTAATAAGATATAATTTGGATCTTTCACTTTTTTTATCAATTTGATATTACTAATTTGAGCGGTTTCGCCATAAAAACCTACTCTTCCTAATATATCTACAATATCTCCTTGATTTAAATCGATGTATTTATCTATATCAACATCCCACTTGACTGCAGAAATTAAACCAGTTCCATCCTCCAAATCAAATCTTAAATTGGTGCTTAATTCCCCTGCTGATGTATTACTAACGAACTCTTCTCTATTAGTGATTGTTGCGACAAGTCGAATGTTTCTAAGAACTCCAAAGATCGTGAATAATGACTTTTCTCCAGCGTTATACTTCCCTTCTAAAAGATGTTTAACCCAACAACGAATTGCGGGAAAATACTCATAAGATTGAGTCCCACTCATAATTTAACTCATGTGAAATTTCTATTATATAATCAATTACTATATTAACAAATTTTATGAAATATAGGCGTGATTATTAATTGTTAAATATAACTAATTTTCTCTTTATTTTAATTCATTTAACAATTTTAAATGTTTTATCGTTTAAAGATAAAGAATGAAATAAAATAGCGGGGACTGGAATCTCAGATTGTTGTAAATCAAGCAAAATCCTTTGAACCAGTGTTCTCAGGGTTATGAGCCCTGCGGCATAAACCAGGCTAGCCCACCCCGCTAAGGTTTTTTTCTTATGAGAATAACTCTTTTTTATAGATCATATAATTATTTTATCTTTTAATTTTTTATCATTTTTATGGAGATTATGGTGGTATTTTTTTAGTTTAAAATATATTAACTTACGATTATATAAAATAAACGCAACTCTTTAAAAAAATGGTGGATTCACATTCAAAAAGCTTTTTCGGACAGAACACCGGAATGATAGTGAGTAGTTCTTCGAGCTCAGACCCCTTTATTTTTATACATTGCATTAAAAAAAAACCTGACGGAATTTGGGAAAAACCTTCTACCAATGAAGGTAAAATAATTAAAATTTCGTTAGAAGAGATCGTTATGATCTTGCGAGTATTAAATCGTCAAATTCTAAATTGGCAAAGTCATCATATTTACAAGGATAAGAAAACTTCGTTATCTTTTAGTTGGGAAGATGAAGATGCAAATATATTGTGGATTAATATTGGACTTTATTCTAAAATGCTTAATCTTGCTCAAACGGAAATTTTGAGGTTATTATTGATTCATTTACTTAGGGAAAAAATAATTTATTCGACAATACCAAAAAGATCTAACAATAAAAATAAAGTATTAAAACTCAAACAAGAGGAACTTTGTAATAGGAATAAAATTGAAGAAATTAATGAAGAATTTGATTGTTATAAAAATGACCTTTTTTCTGAAATAGTAATTCAAGGAGATATCCTAAAAGATTTGAGTAATGTCGATGGAATAATTTTGGGAGAAACAGAAAAAGCTATTTTAATAGAATTTGATAATAAGGAGGTGTGGGTGCCGAAATCTACTATTAGTAATCATTATCTTCCTCGAAAGGACCTTTCTCAAAAATTCTTGATTGATAATTGGTTTTTAAAAAAAAATAATTTAATTCCTTAGTTACTCGTTTAGGATAAAAATGTCTTATTTCAGCAAAAAGAATAAACTTAATTTTTATTCTTAATTAACCTTGATATTAGATAAAATAGAGCTCAAAGAACTTATATGACTTTACTAGATCTTATTGTAGATTTCTTGCTCAATCCTTGGTTTATCATTTCCTTAACTTTTTGGATTATCGTAATCGTATTTGTTTTTTTATTAAGAAATAAAAAAGAAGCATATAGTTTCTTCTTTCCATTACTAGCGTTATTTAAAACTAAAAAGCTAAATAACTTTATCATAAACATTTCAAGGAGAAAACCAAAATTGTGGAGAATATTTTGGAATATTGGAATATTTATATCGTTTGGTTTTACAATATTTGGCTTCTATTTCTTTTTTACAAACATTATATCTTTAATATTTCAGCCAAGTATTGAAAATGCTATTGTTCCACTTATCCCAGGAGTTACAATTGATCTACCTATTTTATTTTACTTATTTTTACCGTTATTATTTATTATGACTACCCACGAATTTGCTCACGGAATTTCAGCTAGTATCGACGGAGTAGAAATTAAATCTACTGGCGTACTTGGTGTCGGC
>JAUWNA010000417.1 GCA_030612905.1 Promethearchaeota archaeon | reverse complement strand
CTTATGGAACATAAAGGTTTCACGGAATCTCATCAAATAGTTATTGATATAACTAATCTTGAGAAAACTATAGGTTTAGGAGGAGTTATTGAAGAACTAGTAGAAGAAGCAAATATTATCATTAATAGAAACCTCTTACCGTGGGATATCGCACAAGGACGGCACTACCAAAACCCAGGCGGTTTAAGGTTAGGAACTTCAGAAGTTACCCGTCTTGGAATGGGCAAAAGTGAAATGGTTGATATCGCAGAATTTTTCAAAGATTTGTTGATTGACAAAAAGGATCCTAAGAAAGTTAAACAAGATGTATTGGAGTTTAGGAAAGGATTTCAAGAAATTAAGTATTGTTTTCAATCTCCAAATAAAGCGCATGAATACATGAAATTTTTTTAATTCTTTTATTTACTTTTTTTAACCTAAATAGTAAAATTTATCTTAAATTACATATTTCTACAAGTATTATTCAATATTTACAAAAGTATGAGATATGAGTACTATGAGCCCTCTAAAACTCGATGTTCTTAAAGAAAGTGAACATAAAATAGTATTTGTAACAGAAGGTATTTCTACAGAAATGATTAATGCTATACGGCGAATAATACTAACTGAGATTCCTGTTATGGCAATTGATGAAATAATCATTTTAAAAAATGACAGCCCGCTTTACGACGAGATTCTTTCTCATAGGATGGGTTTAATTCCTCTGAAAACAGATTTAGATACATATAAGCTACCTCACGAGTGTGAATGTTTAGGATATGGATGTGCCTTATGCCAGGTCTCTTTAACATGCGAAATTACAAATACTACTAATGCGCCATTAGATATTTTCTCGGGTGATTTAAGTTCGAACGACCCTAAGATCGTACCAGTTGATCCATACATCCCAATTGTCAAAATTGAAAAAAACGCTAAAATCATTATTGAAGCTTATGCAATCTTAGGTTTCGCTAAAAATCACGCAAAATGGCAAGCTGTATCAAATGTGGCATACAGACATTATCCCCTAGTTGAATTTGATGCAACTGAGCTGAAAGACCCAGAGGAAAAAAAGTTAATAGTTAAAATGTGCCCCGAAAAGCTATTTGAATTAACTAACAATGATTCTTTAAAAATAAAAGAGGATTATTGGAAATTTTGCACTTTATGTATGTCTTGTGAGAAAGCTAGTAGTGGTAAGATTAAAGCAGTTCCAAAGAAAGGTGTGTATCTCTTTTCAATAGAGAGCGATGGTGTTTTACCTTTTAATGTATTAATCAGAAAGGTTTTCGAGATTTTTAACGAAAAGATTGATGAATTTCTTATTAAATTAGAGGAACTTGAGATAGAATCATAGTCAATAAGAATTTATTAAAATATCATAAATTTTGCAGATTAAATTTAAATAACTTTCTAATTCTTTTCTACTTATTTTGATGTCGTATGTGTAATCTATATTCAGTCGTAATTATTCTCCTTTAATTATTAAAGATTTGTTTTAGTTAAGATATTCCATACTATTTTGAATTATATTAATATTTTATATATTTGATTTCATAGAATGGAGTGAATTTTGCCATCAAATTATAAACAAATCGCGCCTATGAAAAATTAGAAAACTTTATCATCATCATCTAAGCACTAATGGAAAAGACTTTCAAACAAATCGATAAAATATTTAAGTTTTGAGCAATTTTCAAGTATAATATTCTAAAATTTCAATAATTGAGCACAAAATGAGTCATCGTATAAGCGGTCCTTCAAATTATTATGTAAGAAGGCTAATTCGTGATTTATGGAAGACTAAAAGACGAATTTGGAAAAAGGTTTCAAAAAAGCTATCAGGACCTAGGAGTAATAGAGTAGAAGCAAATCTCTACCGAATCAATAAAAAAACTAAAGAAAATGATGTTATAGTGGTTCCAGGTAAGGTATTAGCACTTGGCGATTTAGAGCATAAATTAACTATTGCGTGTTTAGATTGTTCTAAACCTGCTCGAAAAAAAATTGAAATTTCAGGGAGCAAACTCTTGTCAATAGAAGAATTGCTTGAACAAAATCCTGAAGGAAAAGAAGTAAAAGTATTTTTCTGATAATTAAAAACGAGAGAGATTTAAATGCAAGAATATCTGTTAATAGACGCTACAAACAAGATTTTAGGAAGATTTTGTAGTCAGGTAGCTAAGAAAGCGCTATTAGGTGAGTATATTGTTATAATTAATGCTAAAAAAGCAATAATTAGTGGTACTAAACAAAATATTCATCAAAAATATTTATCTAAGCTCAACATTAGCACTGCTACAAATCCTAGAAGAGGACCCTTCTGGCCAAGGCGACCTGATACTTTCATGAGAAATATAATTAAAAAAATGCTCCCAACAAAGAAAATCCGAGGTAAAGATGCTCTCAAAAGGGTTCATGTATATATCGGAGTTATTCCACACCGCTTCCAGAAAAGATATCAAAAGTTAATTCCAACAGAAATTCCTAATGCGGATAAGCAAAGACTCTCGTACTATAACAAATTTATTACCTTAGAAAACCTTTGCTCTCGAATTGGATATAAAAATACACAAATTGAGGCTTAAATACCATGTCTGAAAGAACAAAAATAATTCAATCTTCGGGGAAAAGAAAAACGGCGATTGCTCGAGCCGTATTAAAATATCCTGCGAAAGGACAGATTAAAATTAACAACGTCCCTCTAAAAAATTATGAACCGGATATTGCTAGAATGAGAATCCAAGAAGTTTTCGAAGTTATCGATCATCCCAAGTTAGAGAAATGTGATATCACTGTGCGCGTCAAAGGTGGTGGGACAATGGGTCAAACCGATGCCGTCCGTATTGCAATTGCTAAATCTATAAATAAATTTATTGGAACAAAAACTATTGAAAAAACTTTTAGAGAATATGACGAATCTTTACT
>JAUWNA010000212.1 GCA_030612905.1 Promethearchaeota archaeon | reverse complement strand
CGTAACAATTATAGCCGCGTCTGCACCGATGTCCGTTGCAGCTTTAGTGGCATCAATTACCAATTTTGTTCCCGTTTCTCCAGTCCCAGCAATTACAGGAACTCTACCATTTGTTTCGTCGACGACTATTTCTATGACTCTTAAGCGTTCTTCAAAAGTCATGTTAACGAACTCTCCTGTAGTTCCTACCGGAACAAGCCCCGTAACTCCTTGATCTATGAGATGGTTTACTAAATTTCTAAGGTTTTCTTCGTTAATTGATTCATCTTCTTTATTAAAAGGAGTTACTAATGCTGGCATAACTCCTGTTGGTCTAAAATCAAATTTACCCATTTTAATTAACCTCTATTATTTATTCCTGATGATGTAAATTTTTAGCAGCAATAAATGTTAGTCCCTTTTTGGTTAGAGCTTCAGCTGTAGTATTAATAGCTTCGTATCGGTCGAGAAGGTTTATGCGTAATGCTTCCCATATTCCGGCTTCTTCAATATCTTCCTTAGTCATGAAATATTCAAGGATATCCGTAGGGTGTTCCCGTTTTTCGTCAACATCAACATTTGCACCCTCATGTTTCGCACTTATATTCTTCACTTTCGTAGCCAATTCCATTAATTCGTCCCTTCTATCGTACGGCTGCCTCACAATCGACTTCCAAGTTTCGGTTATATGGTGTTCTATTCGTACTACATCTTCAAAGCCAAATTCTTTTCTTATATAGGCAGTTACTTCAATAGTTTCGTTATTAACTGAATTGGCAAGGTTAAAGCCAATCAAGGGGCTAGTTCCATCTTCACGGGCAAACAATTTGGCAGTCATTAAAGTCCAAAGACAAGCGTAAGGATTATCGTTTCCTAAGTAGACTGAAATTTTAAACTCATTATTAATGCCAAGTTTATGGATGATATAACCCAATAAAACGGTACCAAGATTCACATTAAGAACTTGTTTAATGCCATAATTAGTATAATAGTAAAGATATTCATCAAACCATTTTAATGGAAAGTCGTTTGGCATTCCAACGCCCCCAAAATAGCCAGTAATCGTTTCAGGCCCACCAAGATGTACATTTACAGGCATACCATCTGGACCAGGGGCAGTTCCCTTTGTGTCAAGAGTTTCGACCCAGGTCGAACCAATTATTTGCATTGCCACTGCCATAGCTAGTAAATCCCCGTCTTCCTCCTGTTCTTTCATGTATCTTACGCGAATAATTCTACCAGGTACTATCTTTTGATTTTCAATGGCATCTCTTACCATGTCCATCAAGAAAGGAAAGTATTGACACGCAGAAAGTTCTAATGTTATAGCAAAATCTTTGTCGAAAGTCATTTCAGACGCTTTATCGCCTAAAATCTTTTTTCTATAATCTGCTATGCTAATAAAAGAATTGTTATCGCGTTGAGAAATCAACCACTCAATATCCTTAACATATTCGGGCTTCTTCTTTTTTAACTTTTCTATTAAGTTTTCTACTTTACTGGCTTCTTCTGCCTTTCTATTAATCTCTTCTATTCCGCCATATTTCTCTACTATATCTAAAAGATCGTTTATCAGTGGATTTTTTTCGTCCAATAAGAAATCGTTTATTATTTTTAATGCATTGTCTGGAATTTTCAATTTTTTTCTTAGATCGTTCATTCTATCATTTACCTTATTTTTTTGTTAATATTTTATATATGTATTTTGAATTCTACCCAAAGAATTCCCATACTTCCAACTTTCATTGGAAGAGATCATAAATTTAATACATTTCATTATATTATAAATTTATTTGTACAATTGCAAAAAGTTTTAACAATATCCTGAATTGATAATTAAAAGAATTAAATTTCATGAGTAACGAAAATGTATAAACATAAAGTTTCGATTTTAGGGACTGGATTTATCGGTTTATGTAGTGCTGCGTGTTTCGCTGGGAAAGATATACAAGTCTTAGCGTCCACTCATAATGAAAAGAAAGCCAAAATGATTAACGAAGGAAAAGCACCATTTTATGAAGCGGATTTACAAGAAATAATGGACGATATTAAAGTTAACAAAACAGAACTATTACAATGCTTGCTGGATCCAATAAAAGCGGTACTCGAAACGGATATTTCTATGATTACTCAAGGTACTCCCATGCGAGAAGATAAAAGTATAGACTTAGGCTATATTGAGAGTACAGCTAGGGAAATAGGAGAGGCTCTAAAGCAAAAGGATGAATATCATTTAGTTGTTGTAAGATCTACTGTAGTTCCCGGTACTACGAGGAATTTAGTAGGAAAAATAATTACTGACATATCTGGAAAGGTTCCGGGAAAAGATTTTGGCTTATGCATGCAGCCTGAATTTTTAGCAGAAGGTCGTTCGATCGAAGATACACTTCGCCCAGATAGGATCGTTATAGGCGAGACTGACGAGAGGAGTGGTGCTATGCTTCAAGAGTTTTACGAATATTTTTATGGTGACCATTTACAAAATTGCCCTATTTTAAGGATGAATCTAGAAAGCGCTGAATTAGTTAAATATGGCAATAATTGCCTTTTATCTACTAAAATCAGCTATGCTAACGAATTCGCGAATTTTGCTGAGTTAGTACCAAATGTAGATGTAGGTCAAGTTATGAAAGGAGTAGGGCTCGATTACAGATTAAATCCTCGATTCTTAAATGCTGGAGTTGGTTTTGGAGGTTCTTGTTTTCATAAAGACGTGAACGCAATAAAAGCTTGGTCTAAATCAAAAGGATACACTTCAAGATTGTTGGAAGCAGTTTTAGGTATTAACGACGATCAAGCAATCCACATCGTCGATATGGCTGAACAATTAGCAGGAAAATTAGGGGGTAAAAAAGTAGCTTTATTAGGTCTCGCTTTCAAGCCAGGTACGGACGACATGCGAGAAGCTGCTAGTATTAGGGTTGTTAATGAATTAAGGAAAAGAGGTATAACTGATATCATCGGATATGATCCTAAAGCAAATAAAACTGCAGAAGTGGAAATGGGAGATAAAATTAAATATGCCGAGTCAATTGAAGAAGCTTTAAAAAATTCTGAGTGTGCAATATTAATTACGGAGTGGGATGAGTTTAAAAAACTTAAACCAGACGACTTCAAGAAGCAAATGAAAACTCCGAACCTTGTAGATGGAAGAAGAGTTTTAGATTACGATGTTTTTAACAAACACTTACCTTTTAGAGCGATAGGTCGGACCGATTTAGAATAAAGAATTATTAAAACTAAATCATTTCTCTAATTACAATTACAATAAAAGTTTTTATTTTCTTGTTGAATAATAATTAGATATTTAAATTTACATAATATCGGTCTTTAAAAAATTAATAATTAAATTACTTTTTCATCATTTATATCTAAGAATTTTGCGGATTTTATCTAATCGAGTATCCCTCGACAGTCTGTTAGTAATAGGGTTATGGTCCCCATATAATCCATTATGATACACAGGCTTTTGAGCTCTGTAAAATACGCCTAAAGTGAATTTATGTTTATTTTTAACAGCTTTTATTGCTTCTTCATAAGTCTCAGGTTCATTTTCAAGAAATTCAATTTTTTCTCTATATTCGCTCCAAGAATGATATGGTACAGCAGGTTGTAATACTTCGATAAACGAAAATCCCTCGTGTTGAATCGCTTGAACTAATATTTCTGTAAGGTGATTGATTTCACCAGCAAACGCTCTGGCAATAAAGGTAGCTCCAACTTCAAGCATTAAAGATAGCGGGTTAAAGGGGGTTTCAAAGCTTCCTCTTGGAGTAGATGGTCCCTTCCAACCCATTTCAGTTAAAGGCGAGAATTGTCCGGTGGTCAAGGCATAAACGCTGTTATTATGCAAAACCATAGTCATTTCTTGATTCCTTTTAGCTGCAAAAATCGTGTGAGCTAAACCTTCACCTAATCCGTTTCCGTCTCCAGAAAAAGTAATCACTTTCAAATCGGGATTTGCGATTTTGATTCCTTCAGAATTCGAGCTATTTCGACCGTGTAGCCCATAAAGACCGCTCAGGTTTAAATAATCGAAGATTTTTGCGTGGCATCCAATACCCGCCGTCATTACAATATCTTCCCTTTTAATTCCTTTATCTTCGAGTTTTGGAATGGCGTTTCTTAAAGCTGTAAAGATTCCAAAATTTCCACACCCTTTGCACCAAGTGATTTCGGCGTAAGTTTTAAGATTATCCATCTTAGCGCAACACCTCCTTAATCTTTTTTGATAATTCAATCGGATCAAATGGGCGTCCATCATACTTTTTAATCGTACTTCTTATTTTTAACCCAGCTTTTTCTTTTAAAAGAGCTGTAAACTGTCCCGTAGAGCTTTGTTCAATTACTATATTGTCTTGATTTTTAAATTCCTCTAATTCCCATGTTGGTAATGGGTTCAAATATATTGGTTGAACGATTGTAGGATTTAATCCCCCATACCTAAGAGCTTCTAAAACGCTCATATAAGTCGAACCATACGCAAAAAGATTAGTGGCCATCTCTCCTCGAATAATATTAACAGTATATTGACTCTTTAAATATTCTACAAGTGCTTTAAGTTTTTTATTTCTCTTGTCATGCATTTTTGCAATCATCTCGGCATTCTCAGTCGTTACGCCAAATTCATCGTGTTCGTA
>JAUWNA010000252.1 GCA_030612905.1 Promethearchaeota archaeon | reverse complement strand
ATTATGTTAAAGGTTAGTTCGTCTTCAATCGATAATTTACCTATATATTCTAAGCTAGAATATCTAATGTCCTCGTTATCGCTTTTATTTATTAACGATTCGAAAAGCTTTAAGGCGTCCTTCTTTCCTATTTCGTTATTACCTTTTAATTTTACGTTTTCTTGGATATTACAATTATCAGCAACGATAGCTTTTTCGATTTGAACATTGCTTGAGATATGTGCCTTGTTATAGATTAGACATTCTTTAAGTTCAGAATGGTTATTAATAAATACATTGTCGCCAATTATTGCATTCGGACCAACTTTACAATTCTCTCGAATTACAACGCCTTCACCAATCGTGCAAGGAGGATAAATTTTTACACTTGGGTGGATGTCTGTAGAAGGTCCTATTAAATTTCTTACATTTCCCTTCTGATTTTCTATTAAGTCGTTCATTAATAGAACATTTCCTTGCAGTAAATCGTAGGGTTTACCAACATCGATCCATATTCCATTAATAGGGTAATGGTAGAGCATGTTTTTGTCGGCAACTTTAGGAAATACATCTCTTTCAATAGAAACTTTTTTATTTGGTTCGATAAAGGAAAATATTTCAGGTTCTAGGAGATATACGCCAGCGTTAATAGGCATAGGAACGTATTTGCCGTTTGGAGGAGCATATTCGTCCTTTTCAAGAAATTTTAGTAGTTGGTGCGTTTCATTATTTACTATTAATACGCCATATCTTGATGGATCCTCTACGGTTTTCCCAGCTATTGTTCCAATACATTTACACTTTTCGTGAAATTTAAGCATATCGCTAAAACGATAATTCAAAATTACATCCCCATTTAACATAAAAAAGTTATCGTCTTTTAAGTAATCTTCCGCTAATTTAATTGCTCCCGCAGTTCCCATAGGATGTTCTTCGTTCGTATAATGGATTTTTATTCCTAACTTTCTGCCTTCCTTGAAATAGTTTTTAACAATATCGTCCATCACACTTACGGCTAAAACTACTTCTTTTACTCCAGCTGCTTTTAATAAGAGTATCTGTCGCTCCATTACAGGTTTATTCACGATTGGAATTAATGTTTTGGGTATAGTACAGGTTAATGGTCTTAATCGCGTCCCCCAACCACCCGATAAAATTATTGCTTTCGTCATTTTTTTTAATTCAAAGTTTTAATGGGATGTATAGAATAATTAAAAAGCTCTTTTTTAAAAACTATTTTGGTAATTAATATTTTCATCTAATTCATATTCATACACTTTATCATAATCGTTATTTCTAACATTTGAGAAAATCCAAACAAATAATATAAAAATAAAATTTAACGAAGCACATATAATAAAAAGGGTCGTAATACCAATCAGTTCTGCTATTGGTCCTGATATTAGCATTGCTATCGGAGAAACTAAAGTAACTATAGTAATCACATTAGACATAACTCGTCCTTGTTTATCTGGAGGTATAACGGTTTGTAGGATCGTTAAAAACATGGTGTTAACAAAAGGAACAATAAACGCAAACATAAAGCCACCAACACTAATCATAAGAAAATTGCCTGGAGGTGCCAAGGCTAATATTAAATGACCAATCTCGCCTATTAAAATCCCAGTAAAGATGATTAAGGGTTTTTTATTCCAAACCTTTTTTATAACTACAATTATCGCTCCAACAAACATCCCAGCTTGAATTGATGCTAGAACAATAGCAAGATTTTCCACGCTCCCAGAATGAGTCCCAATTACATAAGGTATCATTAATGTGTTAAAAGGGTTTCCTAAAAAATTTAAAATGGTTGCTACAAAGAGCAAAGTTAGGAGGCCTGGAACAATTTTTATAGCTTTAAACCCTACTTTCAATTCTCTAAAATATGATCTTTCATGCTTAGGATGAAATATCTTTAGTATAGGGGGTATTTTTATCAATAATAGAGGGGTTATAGCGATCAAAAAAGTAAGAACATCAACCCATAATATTTGATCAATTGGAAATAATAGTAACAAAATGCCAGCAATAATTGGGCCCATTGTATGAACTAAACCGGTAAAAAAATAATTAATACCGTTCATTCTGCTTAAATGTTTCTTTGGTATCATTAAGGGAATTATTGCATTTACAACTGGCCAATGAAATGCTTGAAATACACTTCTAATACTATTAATAAATATTATTAACCATACTTGCCGAATATTAAAGAAAAATAAAAAAATTAAACTTAAAGTAGTAAGTGCTTGACAAAAATCAGAAAGCCCGATTAAAAGTTTTCGGTTCCATCTATCGGCAAATACGCCAGCGAGAGGTCCAAGAATAAATATTGGTAGAAAAGAGAAAAAAGAGGCTAGAGATACTATTGTCAAGCTTTTAGTTTCAAAATAAATCCAATAAACGAGTACAATTTGAACTATAGATGACCCTAACAACGAAAATAATTGGCCTGACCAAAAGAAGATATAGCTTCTAAAAGTTTGTCCCGTAGCAGTTGTTTCCATCTTTTCCAACAATTGAATTAAATTTTAAATTAAATTTTAAACAAAATAAGAAGAATTTTTCTTAATATCTTAATATTATTATATGTCGTTAGTTATTTTCTGTGAATATAAAAACTTACCTGGTTCAATTCCTTTTTTCTCTGCCATCTTGTAAAATAGTAATTGAAGAATTATTATTTCCATTATCGGTGCTAAATGAGGGTCTTCTATTTTATGCTTATAAGTAATAATCTTAGGATCGTCGTGTATCTTCTTTGCTTTCTCGTCAAATTCTTGATTTGTGATGTGCAGAATTTTTCCACAAGCCCACTCGTTAACTAATTTATCTATGAATTGAATGTTGAATGTGAAATTCTCTTTATCGGACGAAAGTATTATAAGTTTAGTACTCTCCTTTAAACATTCAATGCCACCGTGTCTAAAAGTTGATATAGAACTTGCTTCAGAGTAAGATTTAACGATTTCCTTAAAATTTAATGCCGCTTGATGCGCAGAAGTTAGTGAAGGACCTCTTGAGAGAATTTCTAGAAAATCAATATCGTATCCAAATGAAGGTAGAAGTTCTTTCCATAACTTATTAATCTGTTTCTGATCTTGTAAAAATCTTCGAACTTCCTCTAAGAAGGCTTCTACATTTTGAATTTCGGTTTCATCTGTAAAGAATTCGCCTATTATTGTTTTTGCCATAACATACAACAATAGCAGTGTACACACATAACTCTTCGAAGTAACTGAAACCTCTTCGTCAAAGTTCATAAAAATTTGCAATTCGGTCATATAAGCAAGATAACTATCAGGATTATTCGTGATGCCTATTGTTAACGGCTTATCATTAAGCTCTATTTCATTTATTTTTCTTAAAAGCTCTCTAATTTCTCCAGATTTGCCAGATTGTGAAATAATTATAATTCCTGTGTCTTTAAAGCAATTTTGTTTAACGTTAGGAAAAGTATTAAACAAGAACTCTCCTGCTTCTCGAATTTCAACAGCGATACCGTACTGATTTAAAATATAATAAGGTAAGTATGAGCTGACGAAACTTGAACCCATTCCCGTAAAAATAAGTTTAGTTATTCCTCCCTTCTTAATAAAGTCTCTAATTTTTAAAAATTGAGGTTTACCTTCTCCTACAATATAGTTAAGCGTGTCTTTAAGAGCATCTGGTTGAGATTTTAGCTCTTCTAAAAAATTATTCATACATAATCCCCAAAAAAACATTCATAATTAATTATAATTAATTATAATAAAAATTAATTATAATAAAAAATTATTTTAAACAATTCAGAATTAAATAATTATTGAAGTGATATTTTTTGCCTTGTATACACGGTCTTGATACTATTAATTGCCCAATTTGCCGAATGACGAAATCTACAGTTCCTCGAAGCCCAATTAACATTAAGGCTGCAAAAATCGAAAATTTAAGACCAGAAAATCCGTTTTTTAAAAATTATATTAACAATAAAAATATAACTGAAGAATATTTAATTAGAAGCAATAAATTATTACGACCAAATTTGATAAATCAAATACCAGCGCCAAAATTGATAAATCAAATTCCTAATTTTGAAAGTAAAGGATTAATTAATAAGTTAAACGAGTTAGATATTGATAAATGGGATAATTTCGGAATTTCTAAAAAGGTTTCTCTTGAAAAACCTGAATTAAAACTTGATTCTGATTAAACTTATTTTTAACAATCATTTTAACATAAGAATTTAAAATAAGAATTTTAAAACTAATATATAT
>JAUWNA010000490.1 GCA_030612905.1 Promethearchaeota archaeon | reverse complement strand
TTTATGTTTTCTCTCTTATTCTTTTAATTTTAAGGCTAATTTTACAAACAATTTATGCATATCTAATTGATAGCCTATTAAACTTGTCAATTGCACATGGCCGCTATTTTTATCAATTAAAAGATATCCTTTTTTTTCTAACGCTTTTAAATCTTCAATTACATCTTTTTTGCGTCTTAATTTACCAACCTCCTGAATTGAAGAAACACCCGAATTTTTAAGACATAGCGTTAATGTACATAATAATGTTGCTGATAGACTCGGCTTTCCTTCGAAGGGGTTAGCTGAAATCAATTCCGAGATTTCAGGATCATAATTTATAAACCAATGCGAATCTAATGGATTATACCTAATCTGAAAACCTAGTGGTTCAAGATAAGTTGATAGTCCAGTAATTAGGTTTTGGAAATAAATAGATTTGTTCTTATGATTCGCATTTAATTGTTCTAAAATATCTTCTTTTGTAGCTCCTATATGATATAAACCTTTCTTTCTACTTAATAGATGCATTAGGACTGAAATTTCATTCATTTTATTTTTAACCTCAAATATATAATGTATTGGTATTTTTTTCATATTTTATTTTGCCTAACTGGAGTAGGTGTAAAAGATATACAAAATATTCGTAGATTTCTATTTGATCTAGCTCATCATCAAAGACATCTTCAAAATAACATGGGAGTTTTTCTTTTATATTATTAAAGAATGATGTCATTTTTTCAGTAAATTTGTATTTTGGAATTTCTAATAAAAATTGGTCGTTTATTTTTTCTTTTATAAAATGCTTAATCTCTAATTCTGTTGTTCTTTCTTTACAGAAACGATCTGAAGCGTATTCTAAGAAATTTAGCGATATACCATCCATGTAGAAAACTTTCCTCCAACATCCTTTAAAAATCTCGAATATCTCCTCATCCTCAGGATGGGTCTTCATAAATTCAAAGAATTTTTCATCAATATTTAAAGAACTGAGTAATTTCTTTAATTCCTCGAATTTTTCGTTGAGTAATTCACACACATTTTTGTAGGTTAAGGAATAATTTTCGATGTTGAAAATACTAAGTGAATCTTTTAGATTATGAAATAGAGGATTCAATTCTAATTCTAACAAGGAAATTTTGCCTGAAAGAACATCATCCTTAATAATTTCGATCTTTTTATTTAATTCCTCTGATAAATCTATATTTTCTGTCATTTGTTTTCTTTCACAATTTTAGGATTGAAAATTGTCGATACTTCATTTTTGCCAACTCTGGCGACTCCAATTAACTTATCGGCAAGTAAATATAATGGATTTGAAGATTTTGGTAAAAACATTAACATTTGAATAGCATTATGTTCAATCGTTGTTCTTATCATTTGATATGAAGCTTCGGAATTCTTTTCGTCCAAAAACATTCCTGCCTCGTCAAACATACATAATGGCGAGGGCTTGATCTCTTGAAGCGATAAAATTAAGCTAATAGAAATCATCGAAATCTGACCTCCACTTAACGCGGTACAAGATTTTAATCTATCCTTAGAGATGGCGGCTTTAATATCTATTCCCAATGCTTCAAAATTTCCTATTAAATCCAGAGTACAATATGCTTTAATGTTTGCGGAAATAAATTTTTGATTAATTTTTAAATTTAAGTCTTTTAATACTAATTTAAATTTGCTATAGTAAGTTTCTTCTAGTTTATTTTCAGTTTTAATCGCAGCTTTTATATCTCTTTCTATGCCTTTCTGATTTTTAGTGATTTCTTTTAACCCAGTTAAAATCTGTTCTTTTTCTACTAAAATTGAATCATCAACATCTAAATAATTTAACAGCTTTTTAGCGATTATTAGAATATCCTGGTCAATTTCCTCTATTGGGCGAATACCCATTATTTTTTCTGAAATTAAGGGGCCTATTTCAGAATTGATGCGCTCTAAATCGTTTTTCTTCGCTCCCAATTCAAGTTTTATAGAAGACCGTTTAAAACTTTCTTGCTCCAAGCTTAATTTTAGTTGAATATGCTTTTTATCGATTTCACTTTTATCTTTTTGAAATGCAATTTTTTGGTCTTGTAGACTTAAGATATTAGCATCAACCTTGTTAATCTCTTCATCAATAGCGTCTAATTTTCTATATATTTCAAATGCTTTTTTATCCGAGTTTTTGAAAATTACTTTTTTTGAATCGAAATCTTTTTTTAATATCCTTAATTCGTTTTTACTGGGGTTTATTCTTACATCAATATCTTTTAGTGTTCCTAGATTACCATCTAATTTCGTATCCCATTTTATTAAATCATTATTTAGATTGTTTAGTTCGATAGGAATTTCCTTTATCTTTTCGTTCCATTTAAAAAATTCAGGTTCTTTTTGTGATTCTAACTCGAGT
>JAUWNA010000070.1 GCA_030612905.1 Promethearchaeota archaeon | reverse complement strand
TAAAGGGATTTCTTCCAACAAACCTAGTAAATCCCAATCAGCATATATTATTCTTCCACCCAATTTATAAATAATTTCGTGTACTTCTGGTTCCCACCCTTGATACATTGGGGCAAATAATACCCTTGGCATGTGAGAAACATCCATTCCTATACCTTTTTTGATCCTCTCTCTCATTTCTTTAACTAATTGACTCATATTATTTAAGTATCTTTGAGCGTTAGAATTATAATCTTGAAATGATATTGTTAGAAGCGCTAGAATTTCCGCAAAGGATGCAGGATTACAAGGATAGAAATTTGAAGTGCTGATCTCATAAAGAATTGTTTTATAAAATCGTTTTACCTGGTTTCCTATTCGGAATTGTTTTTGTAAGCTATTATCTGTGACAAAGTTTCCTGTTATACCCTCTAAATCACTGATCGCCCTTTTTACATTATTTACCATTTGTTCTAATGTTTTATTTTCTGGACTTTTAGGAGGAACCTCAATCGTTATTTGATTAGGGACTGTTGTTTTTAACGATTCAGAAAACTTATTCCATTCGCCACAGCGCATAGCGAAGTTAAGATTAGCGTCTAAATTTTTTCCCTTTGATAAATGCATTCCATAAAGAGCGTTAATTCCATAGCACAATTCAGAAGGAACGCCATCGTTAACGCCTAACTCGTACATTTCATTATATTTATTATGAATAGATGTAATAACATCTTCAAGAATTTTATCTACTATTTTTAATACATCAAATTGACGAGCTAAATCTAGAAATTTTGACGTTAAACTCCAACCTAACACGCTAGTGGCGGAATTTAACATCATTAAGTACTTATTGACCTCAAACGATTCCATCCGAATTGGGAAAACTGGAATCCCTCCAACGGCAAAAGCTAAATCTGGGAAACCTAAGGCAACTGAAATTAATTTTTTCTTTTCTTTAAATTTTTTCTTCTTGAGATACTCTCTGCCTGTTAAAAAATTATAAGCCATTTTAAGAACAGACGTGAAACTTACGACATCGTCAGCATAGACGCTCATTATTCTGGGCTCCAATAATATTTTAAAAATATCTTTTTTTGATTTATCATTTAAATTTAATCATGATTAGATATTAAAATTTATGAGGTAATTAGGTAAACTATCAATATTTATTATTGGTTATAGAAATAAAATTTATTCTTCAAAGGATTAAAATATTTAATTAAATCTCCTAAACGGATGTAATTCTGAGATTTACAATTGTTTCCTCAGTAGGATTGAATCTAGATTGAAAAATCCTCCAATAATAGAGCTCTTCTTTAGACTGTAAGATGATATTTTTTGATATTTCTTTCTCAGCGTAGAATTCATCATCAGATATTTGTTTTTCAATATAATCTCGAAGTAGAAATTGAGTTCCTGCGCCAAAAGAAAATTTTTCTTTTTTACGCCAAATGAATTCCTCAGGTATCTCGTCTTCAAAAGCTTTTCTCAAAATCCATTTCTTTGCAACTTTTCCATCTTTCTTTAGGATTTTCAATTCTGGAGGTATTTTAAAAGATAATTCTACTAACCTAATATCAAATAACGGAGCTCTTGCTTCGATTGAAAATTTATAGGGAATTCTGTCTACCCTTTGTAACCCCGTCTTATGTTCTACTTTAAGTAAATCCAATAATTCATTATTGAACGACTTAGGCGTTTGGTATTTTTTTAAATATTCATAACCTCCAAAAAGCTCATCCCCCCTTCTCCGGTTAATACAACGCCGAAACGATCGTGGGACTTTATCCTTTCAGATATAATATACATGGGAAGAGAACTTCGAATTACAGCAGCATCGAATGTTTCTAAAGCATAGATAACTTCGGGTAAAATATCTAAAAGATCCTCTAAACTAATTTCAAACCAATCATGGTTCAAATCATACATTTTAGCATATTTTTTCGCATAAAACAAGTCTTTTGAACCTTTAGCCCCTACTGTAAACACATTCAGATCATCAATATATTGCTTTGCTATGTGGACGATTATGGTCGAGTCAAGTCCTCCACTTAAGAGGGCACAAGTGTTTTGATTAATATTTATGTTATCTTTTATTACCAATTTTACGAGGTTATTAATGTTGCTTAATAAATTTTTAATATATTTTTTACTTAATTTATATTTCACATCAAAATTAGGATAAGAATAGAGCTTTTTAATTTTACTTGATGACGAGACTAAAAAACCGGGTAATACTGGTTTAACTGTTCCTTCAAGAGGTGCCAATGCTTTAAATTCGGAAGAAAACGCAAATATTTCTTCTGTCTCACAATAGTATAATGGTTTAGCGCCAACTGGGTCTTTAAAACCAAATAATTCAGCACCATCAAAAAAAACTCCGCTAAAAGAGCCGATTAATTGTGTGAATATTTCCGAACCTTTCTCCTTAAAGTTTTTAATTAGGAGATTAATATCTACATCTTGGAGTTCATAATTGTAGTTTTCGGACTTTTTTTGTAAAAATGTATCTAAATTATATATTTGACCATCTACGGCAAATAATCGGTTCCTTTCTTTATCATAATTAAATAATGTTGTATGATTTTTTTGGTGAAAGAATATTTCAATAGGATAACTGTCAATTTCAATGGTCCTTAGTGGTCCTCGATGTTTTAATTTAAAGGCACACTCAGCAATTCTTTTCCTCTCTTCTTCATTCAATTCTTTTTTCTTATATACAGCAAAAATGCCTGCCAATGTCATTCACCTCTCGTGTAGTTATTTTTTCTTGATTATTCTTTTATTTTCAACTCTGTAAAAAAATGAGTCTAATACAAATTTTTTTTTTTAAATGTTCAAGGATGACGATCCTTTTTCAGATTAATCTGAGAAGAATGGATTTAATCACCTTCACATTAATTTCGTGGGATTAAATGATTGTAATAACAAGTCAACTATTTTCATAATTTCCTAATTAAAATGTTATTTGTGCTACTAAGAATCTCGATTTTAGGTCTTTTTTGGATCTCTACAATGAGATTAACTTGATTCTTTATGGTTCTCCAATTAGATTTAGTTTCACGAGCTAAATTGCTAATTGTATGAAGTTTTCCATCTTCTAAGATATCAAAAATACTATTTACTATTTCGATTAATGTTTTCCGTTCTGTTTTAGATTTATTTGTTTTGCTAATTCCTATCACCTAATGAATAGAAAGTATTTCTAATTATTCATATTTACATAATAATGATATAGCAATTGTATTACTTAAATAATCATTTAATCTAATATGAGTGTTATATATAATTAAATGAACATTATATTTAAATATATAGGTTCATTATAGATATACATACATGAGTCTTAAAAAGCTATGAATGTATTTTAAAATGAGAGATCCATCTATTTAAAATATTAAAGTTGGATTGAACTAAAGGGGAAATACAAGGATCAGCTTCAATTAAGACTATCTGAGAAGGAAAAAGAAGAATTACAGGAATAATTACAAGAGAGTTGAAGTAATTAAAGCTTTAAAAATGATTTGACATCCTTTAATCGCAATTGTTCCTTTAAATTAACCAGAATATCAAATGAGATATTCAAACAGAAACAAAATATGAAAATCGTTGTAATGTCTTAGAGTATTTTAATTTGCTTACTCAAATTGGTTAATTTAATGAAATAATTAATTGTAAATTAAAAATAGTTAGCGATTAATATCATTAATTCGATTTAAGTTAAAATTAAAAAAGATTATTTCAATGGTGATGAAATGAATAAGCAAAAAGATTTTATAAAAAGAGTATATGAAATTGTATCAGAGTTAAAACTTCCCTTAGTAGATGATAAAGTTCAAGATAACGCTAAATTTCAATCAAATAACGCAATTGTTATGGTAAAATTCGTTTTTGAAGAAGATGAATCAGTAATACGTGGTTTTCTCAGTCTAGCTGAGTATTTCCACACTGTAATTATAAAAAAAAAAGATAAATTTTACATACCTCATAACTATAAATTGTTTACTTTGAAAAGTGTTTGATAATCCTTTTGTCATTTTACTAAATCTTTTCTGAGATTAAACAAAATCGAAATCAAAATTTCTAAAATTATGAAAAATTTGTTAAAAAAATATAAAAAAAATCGTAATTAAAATGTATAAATATTATTGTAAAAAATGTAAAAAATATCATTATCGAGGTAAAATCTATAAAGAACATTCGGATTATAAAAAAGAAGAATTTAATAAAGACAACTATCCCGATGTTGAAAATATAAAGATAAATCTCGACACACTTAGACCAATTGCCAAACGACAGCTACGCCGGTTGTTAAAAAAAATGGAATCATCTGGCAATCATGGGCTTTATAAAAATGAAATTATTAAACTAATAAGAAATGAAAAGAGGCGGAAATAATGGCAGATATAAATAATTTTCAAGAAGTAAATGAAATTAAATTAGATTATAAAATAAATACTATTGTAGCAACAGCAGAACTAGATATTATTGAAAAAATAGATCTTGTTAAAATAGCGCGAAAATTACATGATGCTAAATATCGCCCAGAAAGATTTCCTGGAGTCGTCTTTAGGCAAGATAATCCTCGAGCTACATTTTTAATTTTTTCAACTGGTAAAATGGTGGTCACCGGATTTAAAATTGCAGAAGATGCAGAGAAAGCAGAGAAAGCAGTTAATCAATTATTAAAAAAGGTAAAAAAGATGGGGATTAAAACATCTAATCCCGAAATTGTTATTGTAAATATTGTTGCAAATGGTGATTTGCATACACTTATAAATTTAAATAAAGCAGTATTACTAATGAAATATGTTATGTACGAACCTGAAGTCTTCCCGGGGTTAATTTATTATATGAAAGATCCCCGCGCAGTATTTCTACTATTTTCTACTGGTAAATTTGTTTGTACAGGGATAAAAGAGAAGAAAATTTTAAAAAAAGCTGTTTTAAAGTTAAAACTAGAGATTAATAATATGGATGTAACTAGTGAAAAAGTTATTGAAGATGAATTTGAGTTAATGTTTCTATAAAAATATAAGTATCTATAAAAATCGTGAAAATTGGTTAAAAATGGTTGAATTCTGTGAAAAGTGCGGTGGAATGATGCGTCCATCTAAAGATAAGGATCAAAAAATTCTTGTATGTAATTCATGTGCTCAAATTAAACCCTTAAAAGAGGATTTTATTGATTCTTATACAATTCATAAAGAAATATATCATCCCCCAGGAGAAGAATTCAAAAATTTTGAAAAAATGAAAGACTGGAAAAGATCTAAATCACTTTTGAGAGAATAATAATAATTGTGTATAGTTATAGAATTAGCAGAAAATAATAAGTAGATGAGAGGTTTGACAGACAGAAAAGAAATAAAGAGAAGAAGAGAAAAATTGAAGAATAAAATAGTCTCAAAGATAAAAAATCGTTCTAAAAAAAAGAATGTTTTAAATGAGATATCAAAAGATATAGAAAAAATCGAAATAGAACCTGAAAATTTGATATTAATAGATTACATTGACAAAAAAATATCAAATCCATAGTCATTTTGATTAATATTTAATAACTAAAATGAAAAATGATATTTTAGAGAAAATATATTAAAAAAAAAAAAATGAAAAAACAAAAGAGGTGAAATTATATTAATAACTCTAAAAATTTTAATGCATTTCAATTAATAGGTGATAAATTTCCAGAGATAGAAGTAATAACAACCCACGGTAAGAAGAAATTACCAAAGGATTTTAAAAGACATTGGTTTGTATTATTTAGCCATCCCGCAGATTTTACACCTGTGTGTACTACTGAATTTGTAGCTTTTGCGAAGCGATACGAAGAATTCCAAAAACTAGAATGTGAATTAATAGGGCTCTCCATAGATCAAGTTTTTTCTCATATGAAATGGATAGAATGGATCAATGAAAAATTAGATGTAAAAATTCCATTTCCAATAATCGCAGATAACGGTGATGTTGCCACTAAACTGGGTATGATACATCCTGGTAAAGGATCTAATACTGTTAGAGCTGTCTTTATTGTTGATCCAAATGGAACAATTAGGTTGATTCTCTTTTATCCACAAGAGCTTGGTCGAAACATAGATGAAATTATTAGAATTGTTAAAGCACTGAAAATTGCAGACGAAAAGAATGTAGCAATTCCAGCAAATTGGCCAGATAATGAATTAATTGGACAGCAAGTTATAATACCACCACCAACAGATGAAGAAACAGCAGAACAAAGATCTAAGGAATTTAAATGTTATGATTGGTGGTTTTGTTATAAATCGTTAGAAGATGGTTAAAAACTTATTTTTTTTTAATTTACTTTTTTTCAGAAATTTATTTAGATAAATGAAAATCTTAATAATTCTCACATCTGGTTGTGACACATCAGCAGAACATAATTAGCGGCACATTTAACCGGAGGATACATATTTAAGGTACCACTATACCGTAGTAACGCGAATAGCACACAACTTAGTGTCGTATGATTAATTAAGAAAACTCTAATTATAATTTAAATTTTTTAACGCTTTTTTCAAGATGTTTTTATTAGATTTTGGATAATATTGGGAATATTTTAATATCTTTTCCTCAAGAATTCCATCCAATACCAATAATTTAGAGAGATCAATTAATATTATATTTTCATTTATATGATTATATTCCCACAAATAAATTAAATCTAAAATTGTTTTTTCGAGATCTGAATATTTAACCTTTTTATTTATTATTCCAAATTTAAAGAAAGCATTTTTAACCTTAAAAAACCTAAATTTTTTTCCCAAAATCTTTATTGGCTTGTTTAACAAAAATCTGTCATTTATTATGTATAAAAATTCATCTTGATTTTCATAATCACTATTTAGTAATTCAAATGCAGTATATAGCCCATAATACCAATTTTTAACATGTTTCCGTTTTAACGCTTTTGCTACAAGTTCTAGAATAGGATATTTTAGCATATTCTGGCTAATTTCATCAATAGTTTTTACATAATAAATGTTATCTAAGATATTTACCAAATATCCACGAGAAATTAAATAATTGCTAATAACCCTATGATTAAAATATAACTCTTTAGAATACTTTTTTAATTCTTCATAAGATATAAATTCTTTATTATCTTGCCTTATCTTTTTTAGAACACGAATCATATATCAATCTCCCTCAAAATTATACAAATTTTTTCTTCTAACATAAAAGATAAAGCGTATTGAACCTTTCTTATTTTTTATTGGAATTTTTATTTCTAAGGCAGGTTTTATAGGCTCTATTAAACTTAATTTATCCCCTTTAGAATTCTGTGTATAATTAATTATACATAATATCCCATATTGTCGCAGATAATGTATATATAAAAACCTGATAGAAAGGTATCTTTTTTTTTTTCTTGCTTGAGAATAAATTTTATTAGCAATAACTAAATCAAACTTACCATTATAGTAAGTAAAATCAAGAAGTGATACTCCTTTAAAAACATTAAGAGTGTAAGTAGAATAGTTTTGTTGCTTATTATAGTGTTCAATAAAGGACTTTAATATCTCTTTTGATTTACTAGTAATATAATATTGCGCATCTGGATAAATTACATGTAATTCTGGATAAATTCGTAATAGATCTTTTCCAATTATCAAGATTTTTTTTATTTTTTTTGTTTTGTTTTGAGATAATTTTTTAATTAGATTTCTTAAAACTTGATATTGTTCAAATTCATTTAAAATGATCTTAGTATTATTTAAATCTAATATTTTTCCATTTTTTTCGGTTAAATGTTGAATATTAACTTTTCCATTTGAATTCAAAAATTTTAAACACCTCTTTTAATTTTAAAATGAATTGCTAAATATTAATGGAATTAGTCTGAAAATTTGAACCTACTTTTCTGAATCTACAAAATTGGTATAAGATATATGCTTTTAAGTAATTCAGAAAGTTAAGAACATTTTCCGCCTTTTAAACTTTAAGTTTTAAATTTAGAAAATGTAAAATCTCTAGTTTCTTGAGATTTTTATAAAATTTTCAGTTAATAATAATACTACAATACTTAAAAATATTAATGTTTTTATATCTAACTCTATTTTTTAATCAATTCACTAAACTGATTTCAATTCTTAATTTTTTATTCTTATCTCTGAAAAAAGTTTTCTAAATCTAAATAACATTAAGAATAGAATAAAACAAATTGAAATACTTAAAATTGTATATGTTTTTTATGATTTTAAGTAGATTAACTTCCATATTATTAATCTTCAATTGTGATATTTTC
>JAUWNA010000260.1 GCA_030612905.1 Promethearchaeota archaeon | reverse complement strand
TATTAAACAAACATTTAATACGAATGTTTTATAACCAGCTAAGCCACACCGGCAAATTAAATATATTATATTATTAACTATTAATCTAATTTAAAATTATTATTATCTTTTTTGTTTTATCAAAAGAAGTAAAAAGAAATAAGAAAGCCTCCGGCGGGAATTTCCGAATAAAACAAAATGTTTCTTTCTTTTGAACCCGCGGCCTTTGCCTTACCAAGGCAACGCTTTACCGACCTAAGCCACGGAGGCAAAACTACTAATGAATCTTTTAATTCAATTTTAAAATTAATTTTTAACTTAATAAATTATTTCTAAATTAAAAATTTTTTTACTCCTTCCTATCTATTAGTAAGAAAATAATCTAAATAAAAAAAAAATAAGTTATTCATTTCACAATAGACTATGTTTATCCCACAATCTATCTTTTGCTTCATACTCTGCATGAATATCTTTAAATTTTCGATAAGGTTTCACTTCGCTTTGACTAGAACCGCTACGACTGCTTCTTACTCTAGCACTTCGTCCCCCTCCTTTTCCTCCACCTCCAATAATCGGAGGAACTAAAAATTCAGCCAGGATCCAACATATAATCATAACGATCATTGAGTTTCTCAGAAAGATCGTTATCAACTTACTAGGTGTGTCTTTCTCAACTGAAGCGTTGTCAAGATCGTAAAGACCCGACAATGTGAAATAATTAAGAATCCAAAAGATTACAATTAGAATTCCACTAAACATAAATATAACACTCAACGCGCATTCTAAACAGCTTAGGAATGCCCCATAATCTTCACCATAAATACTGTGGATCCCTTTTTCTCTTAAAAAGTAATCGACAAGTTGCCACCCTGCAAAAAATGTTGAAAAAATCAAGATAACTGATACAATAAATCCCATCCAGAATAGATTCTTCCTAAACCTATCTTTACCCCATTTTAACTTCTTATTAAATTTAGAATAAACCTTCTCAGTTCTGATCAATCTTGCTAAACCATATCCAATCAAATATAATACTATGAGGGATGTACTAATAGTAAATGTTTTTCCTATACCTAAATTATAATCTATAGCTACACCTATGTATATAGTAAAGGATAACCATGTAATTCCAAGGATAATAGGTACCATTATCCAATTGCCATGGAAATACATCCATTTGCGTTTTATATAGGTTAGAATAATAAGCGCGATTGGTATAATGAGTAGATAAATATACCAGAATGGTAAAATAACCATTGCTAAGTCTGCTAAGATGATTGCTGATGTAATTACAGCAGTCAGAAAAAGTAAGACCACTTGAGATAAGACAACACGATTAGAGATAAAATACACACGTTTTATCATTAAATTTTCTATTTGATTTCACCTTCTTTTCATTATTAAAAGATAGCTATATATTTACCGCATTGTATTTAAATATAGTTTAATGGGCATGATTTGGGATAATTAGGCACCACTTTTTTTAAATACAATTTTTCAGTTATTAAAATTACAAGTACAAACTTATTCAATCGATTTATCAAAAATAAATATCCACATACATAAAAGATGTTAAAATAATCATTTTAAATATATTCGGATTTTAAACACTTTTTTTTATATAACACCGGGACATAGACTTTAATTTTAGGTATATGTATGTAGATTTTTGGGATTTGTAGTGTTGGCATTATAATTAATTTGTTTTGAAACTGTTGGAAGTCAAAGTTATGATCATCAAAAGAAGAAGTTTTAATAGTTTTTTCTTCTAATATATCCACATTAAAAGCTTCTAGTTCGCTTATTTCTCCCTCAGCTTGCGGTAATTCGCCGTGTTCGTCAATTATTTCTGGTTCTTCTAATTTTTGTAGTACATCTCCGTTAATAATCTCATCTTCAATTTTTTCTAAATAATCAACCAACTCAAATTGTTTTGCTTTTAAGATTTTTCGATAATCTTTAACGAAGTTTTCATAAACCGAATATTTTCTGAACACTTTCTCTTCAAATACCCATCCTGAATAAGGATCGTAGAGCATTCCCTTAATTTTTATATTTGAGGGTAATTCTTTTGCGTTTCTAAACTTTTGTAATTGATTCTCAATATTTTTTATCTCGTCAATAAAAGTTTTAAAAAACTTCTGTAGTTCCAGATAAAAATTCGTACCATACCTTCCGATCTTTTTTATTGCCGAATCGTTTAATTTATCCTTTAGCTCCCCTAAACGTATCTTTTTCAAACTACAGTCAATGTGTCCCAAAATTATTATATATTTAATGTTAAACTCGTGTATCGCAATTAATACGGATCTCAAAACATCTTCGGTATATACATTTCCCGCGTTTCTTAAAACGAAGACATCTCCGGGCTTTAATTGGAATATTCGATATACTTCAATCCTTGGATCCATGCAAGTAAGGATTAAAACGGGATACTTTGGAATTGGGTTGTCAATTTTAGGTGTTTCCTCCTCTTGTACAATCTTCCATTGGTATTTTTTATTTCCTTCTATCAATAAATCTTCAATTTCTTCAAATTCATCAATCAAATTTATTCACTTCTCATGTAAATTAAATTTTAATTATATTTTATTAATATTAATTCCTGTCCTGTTCTAAATTCCTTTTTTTACTGTTTTATATAATTAAGAAAAGAAAAAAAATAAAATAAAAAAATATTTTAGTACTATTTCTGAACTGCTAACAATTCTTTAACCTTGGACTGCACATCTCCGTTCCCTAAGAAATTCTTTATTTTATCTGAGTATTCAGGCAATAATTGCAAAAATGGCAAAATGGCTTTCGAAAGCGAGCTAAACGCCTCGTCGCCACTACCCATAATAAACATTTTATCAGGGCTTAAATGCTTAAATATCTCAGGCAAAATGTTAGTTAATTGAACTGCCAAGAACCTTTGGTCGGCATTACTCATTGCATTTACTTGTTCTTGGAAACCTTCCGCTTGCGCAAGCATTTGTTGCCTTATACCTTCAGCCTCACCTTCTGCTTGAGCAATTAATTTTTTCTTAATGGCAGAAGCTTTTCCATCGGCTTCAATTACTACTCTTAGCCGTTCACCATCGGCTTCAATCTGTTTACGTTCGCGTTCTTTCTCAGCAATTGCGATTTCTTTATCTTTCCTACGTAGTTCAATTTCTCTCTGAACTATTTGCTCTTGAGTACCGATCTCGTTCTGTACTTCGAGTTCTCGCAACCTTGATACACGTTCTGCATCTGCTTTGGCAACTCTAGCTTTTTTATACTCAACTGCTTGTTTGACAGCTTCCATGTTCTTTTTTAATTCGCCCTCTACGATTATGACTTCCAATATTTCGAAAGTTTCGATTAAAATACCCCAATCTGCCGATAATTCATGTAAATCTTTCATAACATGATCAATCATCTCCCTTCTTTCTCTAATGATTAATTCAAGTGGCATATTTGCACATATTGTTCTCATAACTGCCTCGGCAGCTCCTTTTAAAATCTTTTCAACGTAGTTCTCATCCCGCAAGTTCCATGAAACCGCGCTAAACGCTTTTTCAGGATCAACGACTTTCCAAATAATCATCCCTACGAATTCAATATTTTGGTATTCCTGTGAAACCACTTGATCGTGAGCTTCTAAAATCGTTTGTATGCTAGTAGTCGGAATAACAATATATTCTTCAATTAAGGGCAATAACCATAAACTACCACCGAGACCTGCTGATTTTACCTTACCATTTCTCAAATGAATTACAAACTGGTTTGTTTTAAATTTCCGATATCGTGCGGCCATAAATATTATGAATAAGAACAATATTATCGCACAAGTCACTACAATGCCAACAACCAACCCATTAATCTCTTGAAACAACAATTTTTTTTAAAACCTCCTTTTTTTTTTAATTTTTTTGGATTTCTTTATCTTTTTTTATTCTTTTTTTTTTTATAAATTTTAATAATCATTAATATACTAACCCATTAGGTTAGCTAATATCCAAATTATCAAGATACTACCTAAAATAATAGCGGTGTTTATCAAAATAGCATAAGTTAAAGTAGGCTTTTTGTTAATTTTCTTTTGAAACTTTTTAGTACGTACATCTTTGCCATGAAAATAGAGCCAGTTGTATCTACTCTCTTCCATTTCTCTTTCACTCACGCTCATTTTTT
>JAUWNA010000037.1 GCA_030612905.1 Promethearchaeota archaeon | reverse complement strand
AAAAGGATTCGCTTTTAAAATTATCAATCTTACGAAAACAATTGAAAGTAGATGATTTAATAGCATATTTAAAAACACATACAATAGACCTTAAGACTGAGTTTTTAGAGAATATTGAAGATGTGTTTATTCAAGGAAGTCTAAATTAAAAAAAAAATTATTGAGGAAAACATTTGAAAGCTTTTCCGTTATGTTTTAAGGTAATACTTTAATGAAAAAGCTACTAAATTCGAAAGATATTCAACAAATTTATCATCTGTATCAAATAATTCCATTACAGATAAATGATGATATAAAATCGCATTAACAAGATTATACAAGAATATAAATACATCGACTAATCTTTTCTCGGATACTTGTTTAAATTTTTCATTTGTCTTCCTTAATTTCTGCACTTTATCTTTAAAAATATTGAAAATCTTCTCTTTGTGTGCATCATGCAATTTTTTATCAGATTGTATAGCAGACCTAAAAGCTAGATTGTATCCTTTATTTTCTTCGTGATTCTTAAATAAATCTAAAACAAAATGATTGAGAAAATCTCTTATATTTTCTTCATTCATGTTACTTAAATTCTGACTATCCAAAAAAGTTTCCATCGATAATTCAAAATATTTTCTTATAATATCTTCTTTCCCTTTCGGAAAATATTTATAAATCGTACCAATACTAATCTTAGCCGATTTTGCAACATGATTTGTGCTTGTTTTGTGATATCCTTGTTTTAAAATTAGTTTAAAAAATGTACCGTAAATCTGATTAATTTTTTCTTGTTTATTTCGTGAAAATTTTTTGCTTGACATTATAGTGATATTAAATGAGTAATTGCTCATAAAGTTTATAAGTGAGTAAATACTCACTTATTTAAAAATTAAATGGTTATGACAAATAAATGATTCAAGAAGAAATAATTAAATTTTACAAACCTGCTAATCAAAATGATATAGATATTGTGGAAAGTCTCATATATCCAATATTTTCTAAGAAAAACAAAAAAGATAAGCACTATTGGAATGAAATCCGGTCATTATTTTTATCTAGCATGAAAAATGCTAATTTAAATTTTTTCAAAAGATATATTTTTTGGTTATATGTAAACAGAACCATAACTAAAGGTCTGAAAAAAGGAATACCTCTTATTAAAGTTGAAGAAATTTTACGAAAGTTTATCAGAAAACGTGCCGATAATGAAGATCGAAAGGCTTATGCATTCGAATGTGCTAAAAGGAGTTTTGAATTAGTAGAAGACTACATCGTAGGAGAGAAAATACTTGATCTTGGTGCAGGAAATGGGCTTTTAGCGTTAGAAATAAAAAAACAACTTAAGAAAGAAGTTGTGTTGGTTGATATTGTAGATTATAATTATACAGACTTACCATTAATCTTATATAATCCAGAGGAAAAGATACCATTAGCGGATGAGGAAGTAGATACTACCATTTTATATACCGTGTTGCATCATGCGAGTGACCCCGAACATCTATTGAAGGATGCAACGAGAATAACCAAAAAACGCTTAGTAATTATAGAAGGCTATATTGAGGAAGATGACATAAGTATAACTAATAGCTTTTTTGATTGGTTTTACAATCGAGTAGTTGGAGACGAAGATATCAATGTACCTCTTAATTTTCTTAGGGTGAAAGGATGGGAAAAAATTCTGAAATTATACGGATTTAATGTGATTGAAACTAAATATATTGGAATTAGTGAACCCATTGTGCCAGAACATCAAATAGTAATTATCGCTGATCATAATTAAAGTTAATTTATAATGTCAAAATTATAAAATTCAATTTGACTATTGTCTATACGCAATGATCAAAACCTTTAGTTACAGGTCAACAGAGAGGATGTCCAGACGAATCTAGAATAGTAACTATAAATAAGCATTAATTCTAAATTTACTTTTCCTTAAATGATTGAATAATCTCTACAGGGTTGCTTTCTATATGGAATTTCTTTTCAAAGAAGTTACACAAATTTCCAATATCTCTTTCTAAAATTGATCTTGCGTTTGGGTGATCTGACGGAACCCATTGTAGCCAATCGATTATTAATATATTTCCTTTATTATCTACTACAATATTGAATTCTCCAAGATCTCCATGGATCATGTTCGCTTTTTGATAAATTACTTTAATTTGTTTGATGATGTTGTTAAAAATCTTACTTGGATTTTTAAGATTATGATAATACGCTAATTCTTTTCCTCTTAAGTATGACATTACTATCATATGTCGATTAAATCCTATTGGTTTAGGGGTATCTAATTTAAGTTCGTAGATTTTACCTAAGGCGTCAAATTCTCTTTTAGCGGCAAGTCTGTTAACATATAACCAAGATAAATGTTTTCGGTCATCAAGAAAGCTTCTTAACATCTTAATGTTTTTAAAACTAGTCCTTCCCATCCTATATATTTTTAAAGCGTAAATTTTTTCGTTATCGTCCATACAACCATAAACATCTGATTCTTTACCTTTGCCTATTATAGGCCCTAACTGACTAATTGTCCCTCTCTCGACTAAGGTGTGAAGACCTAACACATCGTAACCAATAGAATTAAGAGTATATGCAATATCGTTTTTAGAGGAATCTCTTACTATTAAATCTAATTTATGAACCTTTTTAAGACGATATAAGGTTTCTTCCATCGGAATTCTAGAGTAGAATTTTATGTTATTTATCTTAACATATTTAGATCTTTTCATTCCGATCTCAATTCCCACTAAGACTCTTATATCTTCCTTATCCAGCTTTTTTTTCTCCAGTAATTTTGCAGCTTCAGCCATATCGATTATTTTATAATTTTTTTTATTTTAAGACACTTATCTAAAAATTATTTAGTTAATAGTTAAAACATTTCTTTAAAATTGAAACTTAACAGATCAAAAAATATATTTTCTGTAGGCTACAATAAATGAGATGAGTTTTGTCGCGTTTGGTAACTCAAAAATCATAATGCCTGTAATAATTACAATTAAAAATATAAAGATGTCACTTTGTTTGATATAATAAATTGAAGCGGTTGATCCTTCTTGGAATAAAAACAAGAAGACTCCTTGCTGTAGATAAAACGCTATTCCGCTGCAAATTATCACGCCTAATAAGGAAAAAACAATAGCTTGATGTTCGATCTCAAATATACCAATCGCAGTAATAATAACAAAAGAAATCAAAGAAATTACTATTAATATATACGAAATATTAAGCCAATTACGGTACAAATCCGCACTAACCTCAAAATTATTGCCAATATTCGCCCAAGACAAAGAAGAACCCAAATTTAAAGCAGAAAATACCGGTAAAATCAAAGATACTATTAGAAAAATTAAATATAACCTTATTGTAATAATTCTTGTAAACTTACGGTACTCTCTTTCGTCTTCTTGTTTTATTTCTTTTAACATTAAATCCAATTTATTTTGGATATAATCTGGAATTTCTTTCTTTAATATAGATAATTGGAAGTGTATATGAGGATAGTTGGATGTTAAATTTTCTAACAATTTGTATCCTCTATTAAGCCTTTCTTTAGAGCTTTTTGGTCCGTTCCATAGATAGATAATTTTACGCTCTTCATCCAAAATAGCGCATAAATCGTGGTAAAGTAAGCTTGTGTTTTCCTCGACCCAGCTTTTATTAGGTTCGTTGAAAATGTATGTCTTCAACATAGATACTCAATAATTTTAACTCTAAATAATTTATATTTTTTTCTATATCTTAACTATGTTGTTAAAATAATAAAATTAGAAAAAATTAAAATAACTAAAAAAGATCTGTTGAAAAAAAGTTATTCTTTTTCAATTCTTTCTTTAATTGCTTCCCATTGATCGTTAATATATCGTTTATAATCCTCAATTTGGTTATCAGAGATGGTTCTAAATCTTTTTTGGATTTTTAAATATTCTTCAATAGGTTTGCGTTTTGTAGGGTCCAAAAATCTTTTACTATCTTTTGATAAAATATACTTTCCGTTAATTACTTCATATAACGGCCAGAAACCCGTTTGAACTGCTAGTCTCCCGATCTCAATTGAATCTTTTGGATTATATCCCCATCCTGGAGGGCAAGGAGCAAGAATGTGTATATATTTTGGACCATAAATATTCTGAGCTTTCTTAAATTTATCGTATAGATCAAGCGGATACGATGAAATGGCTGTTGCAACGTAAGGGATGCCGTGTGCTTCCATAATTTTAGCCATGTTTTTTTTATACCCCACCTTACCAGTAGGAGTTGTTGTGCTATAAGCACCAGGTGGTGTACTTCCACTTCTTTGAACGCCTGTATTCATGTACGCCTCGTTATCATAACAAGCAAAAATAAAGTTGGTTCCTCTCTCAGCAGCTCCGCTCAAACTCTGGATCCCAATATCTACAGTCCCACCATCTCCTGCAAACGCAACGACATTAACATCGGTTAATCCTTTATCTTCAAGCGAAGCTACAATTCCAGAAGCAGAAGCGCCCGTAGTGGCAAAAGGAGTATGAAGCACAGAAACTTTGGTAGTACAAAACCCTTGCATTCCGTGTAAAACCGTTAAGCACGAAGCGGGTACAGTAATAATTGTTTTTGGCCCAAGGGCTTTTAGAGCAATTCTATATATTAACGCCATTGAACATCCTGCGCACGCTCTAGTACCGGGGTAAATAAATTCTTCTTCAGGTATATCCATTAATTTAACCAATATGTTTTAACCTCCTTTAAAATATTCTGATTCGTCATAATCTCCTAACTCTTCCAATCTTAAACCAATAAAATCGGTTTCATGTGATATTATCCCTATTTCGGATTCTTCAATTGCTTTATACACGCCCTTTATAATATGTTGATCAGTAATATCTCTACCCCCTAACCCTACTATAAATCCTTTAATAAAGGGGCTATTTTTCAAACCATATAAAGCAGCTTTCAACTCGTATGATAACACGCCTTCGTATCCATAGCCAATATCCCTATCAAAAACAACGATTTGCTTCTTATTTTTGAAAAACTCTCTTAAATACGAAACGGGAAACGGTCTAAATAGCTTCAAGCTCACTAAACCAACTTTTAACCCGTCTTTTCGAAGTTTTTTAATCACATTTCGAGCTTGAGAAGCTACTGAACCCATTGCGAAAATGATCGTATCCGCGTCTTCAGTCAAGTGAGTTTTATAGATTCCATTTCCGTAAGAGCGCCCAAATTTAGCAGCAAATTTGTCATGAACTTCAACAATAATATCAATTGAATTTTCAAGAGCTTTTTGCATCGCATATCTATACTCAAAATACCCGGGAGCGATTCCTTCTTCACCCCGATTTATTAAATGAGGTGTGGTGACAGGATCTATACCCTTCACTTGAGACATATCTGATAAATTTATATGATGTTTTAGAGGAGGTAGAAAATCATCAATATCTTCTTGTTTTTCTAGGATTACGGGCATCATTGTATGGGATAATATATAACCATCATAAGCTACCACTGTTGGAAGAAAAACTCTTGGATCTTCTGCAATTCTAAAAGCTTGGATATTTGTATCGTAAATTTCTTGATTGTCCATGCAAAACATTTGAATCCAACCAACATCACGCATAGTGATAAAGTCTTGGTGATCTGTCCAAACCGACCAAGGAGCTCCTGTTGCTCTAGTTGCCAAATTTATTATTATTGGTAATCTGTTGCCTGCAGCCCACGGTAAAAGCTCATACATATACATCAATCCATGTGAAGAGGTTGCTGTACCCACTCTAGAACCTGTTGCTGAAGCGGCACAACATACTGCTAATGCGGAATGTTCTGATTCGACTTTAACAAAACGAGTTTTCATTTTGCCTTTCGAAATAAATTCAGATATTTTTTCGACAACTGGACTTTGAGGAGTTATTGGGTACGCTGCAACGACACCTACTTTAACTTGCCTCAGAGCATGAGCGGCTGCATGGTTTCCTGTCAAAATCTTAATTTTAGAACTAATTTTATCAGATTTCTTTTCAGTAACTGTCATTCAATTTTCACCTCTACCATTTCAATTGCATTTACAGGACATTCTTCCATACAAATTCCACATCCTTTACAGTATTCTAAATCTATTTTAGGAGGAATTGTCCTAGATACTACTGCTTCTGGACAATATAGCCAACAATTAAAACAGCTAGGTTTTCCAGATTTTGCCGGAATGCATTTTTCTAAATCAATTACGGGTTTTTTAGGGCTCCACGAACCCGTAAGCCCCGCTTCCCCTTTAACAGGTTTTTGAACGGAACCTAAGATTTTTTGATAATCCTTTTTCGTATTAGCCATAGATATCACACATATTAATGAATAAAAGCCAATATAAAAATTAATTACTATTGAAATAAAACTCTTCCGATTAATTAAAATAGGGCTATTTAATAGAACTCAAAGAAATTTAAAAAAAATGATAGTCTTTCGAAAAAGAAAGAAATTTATATTCAACAATTTCATTATCTCTTTAGAAAAAACATGCATAATGAATAAACATCAATTCTTTTGGTGATGGATATAGATTATAATAAAGAAGAAGTTAGAGAAAAATTCAAGGATTTATTTGAACACTCTTTGGATTTAATTTATGTAAATGATTTATACGGTAATTTTCTAGATGCAAATGAATTAACTTTAATTTCTCTCGGTTATGAAAGGAAGGACATTCCTAATTTGACTTTTACTGATTTGCTTGACAGAGATAGTTTAATTAGGGCATATAAATCGTTAAAGGAAATAAAAAAAACGGGGAAACTATCGGCCAAGAGTGAATACAGGCTTAAAACAAAAACTGGCGATTATTTATTTATCGAAACATACAGCATTCCCTTAAGAAAAAATGGGAGATTGTACGGAATATTAGGAATAGCCAAAAACATTACCAAACGGAAAAAAACAGCACAAAAATTAAAAGAATCGGCAGAAATGTTCAAAGCTTTGTTTAAGGAAGGTCCAATTCCTACTTATACTTGGAGAAAAATAGGAGATGATTTTGTTTTAATTGATTTTAATAACGCCGCAGATAAAATAACTCAAGGGCACATAGAAACTTTTTTAGGAACTAACGCGTCTGAGATGTACAAAGATCGTCCAGATATTTTGAAAGATTTACATCATTGTATAAAAGAAAAAACTCATATTACGCGAGAAATGAAGTATAAATATAATTTCTCAAAAGATGAGAAATATTTACTGGTAAATTACGGTTGTGTAGGTCCTGATTTAATAATTGTGAGCACAGAAGATATAACGGAAAGAAAAGAGGCAGAAGAAAAATTAAAGGAATCTGAAATTAAGTATCGCAATATGATTAACAATTTAGATGTTGGTTTTTACCAAGTATCTCTAGATGGAACGATGATAAATCATAATCCAGCCCATAATAGGATTCTAGAATACGATCAAACAGAGAGCCTTATAGGTAAAAAAGTAACAGATTTTTGGCAATTTCCTGAAGATCGAGACCAATATTTAAAGCAAATATTAGAAAATAGTTATGCTAAGAATTACATCTGCCCATCACTAACGAAAGGAGGTAAAAAAGTTGTTGTCCAATTAAATTCTCATTTAATGCGGAATAAAGAAGGAAATCCGTTTGGCATAGAAGGAACTTTTATCGACATTACAGAAAAATACAATTTGGAGCAAGGATTGAGAGAATCTGAAGAAAAGTTCAGATCTATAGCCGAACAATCGTTATTGGGCATATGTGTAATACAAGATGATTTGGTTAAATACATTAATAAACAATTTGCTGATCTATTAGGATATACAGTCGAAGAAGTTAAAAATTGGGAATCGGGTTGGTTTGCAAACGTTATTCATCCAGATGATAGGGATTGGGTAATAGATCAAGCTACAAAGAAACAGTTGGGTTCAAACGATGTAAAAAATTATTATCAATATCGCCTAATAAATAAATCTAAAAAAATTATTTGGTTAGATAATTTCTCTAAAACAATTCTATTTAGAGGACGAAATGCGAACTTAGTTACTGTTGTAAATATCACAGAACGAAAAATTACCGAACAAAAATTAAAAGAATCAGAGAGAAAATATCGTAATATCTATGAGAACACTCCTTTTTCAGTAGTATTAATTAATTCACAAGGGGTCGTTGTAGATGCTAATCCAACAACCGAAGTAATGTTTGGTCATAAGATAGAAGATATAATTGGTAGAAAGTTTAAGGATCTTACAATAATACATCCAGATTACTTATCAATAATTTTCGCACTTTTTAAAAAGTTTGTAAAAGGAGAAAAAATACATCGAATAGATATTCAAATGCAAAGAAAGAATGGGACGATTTTTTGGGTAAATCTTCAAGCAGCCCTTACGAAAATTAGGGATAAAACATATGTTCAAGCTTTATTTACAGATATCACTAAGAAGAAAGAGGCTGAGTTCCTTGTTGATGAGGAATTACGAAAATTGAAGGAACTTGATCAGCTAAGAAAAAATTTAATTTCGAGAGTTTCGCACGAACTAAAAACACCTCTCGTCTCAGTTAGTGGAGGTTGTGAACTCCTTTTAACTCTGTATGGTGAAAAATTAAGTAAAGAGGAATTAGAGTTAATAGAACTTATTGAAAAGGGAGGTAAAAGGTTGAAACATTTAGTCGATAATTTGATTGATATTTCTAGAATTGAATATGGAAAATTCAAATTACAAAAAGAATCCAACGATCTTAGCGCGCTCATTCGGGATGTCGCGAAAGAATTAAGATATTTATTGAGAGCGAGAAAATTTGATCTAAACCTTGCGCTTCCCGAGAGCCTTTTTATGAAAATGGATAAAATTAGGATTGAACAAGTAATCATGAATTTATTATCTAATGCCATAAAAAACACGCCTCCAAAGGGGGATATAAAGATAGTTTTAAAAAAAATGGAACATTGGGCTGAAATCTCTATTAGCGATACAGGGATAGGGCTTACTCAAAATGAAATGGATTTAATATTCACTAGGTTTGGTAAAATAGAACGGTATGGCGAAGGTTATGAATATATCGACATCCAAGGCACTGGGTTAGGATTATATATCTCAAAAGAGATAGTAGATTTACACAAAGGTGAAATTAGGGCGGAATCAGAAGGAAGAAATAAGGGGAGTACATTTATCGTAAAACTACCAATATCTTAATATATTAATTTTGAAAATTGGAGCTATAATATTTTGGCCATGTTAAAACCTTGCTCAATTAACTCGTAGTTAAGATTTCCTATTTTTTCGCCCAATTTTTTCAAAACTACGTCTTTTAGATTTTCCAAGTGCAAGTCTGGTAATGCTTTTGAGAGCAAACCTAAAATTGGTGTATTTATTACAGGGTTTCCGTCTATCGTTAAATTTTTTTCAAGTGCCAAATTATTAATATCCGCAACAATCACTTTTATGTTGGGGCTAAGATGATACTCTTTAACAAAATACTCTGGATTTTTATCGGAATTTATTATAAAAATTCCACTGCTTTCCAAAGACGATGCCACTTCTTTAGTTAAAACAGTCTCATCGAATACGATTAAAATGTTTGGGTTTTCAATTTGAGCGCGATCGTATACTTTTTCTGTTCGGGATAATTTTACATAAGCTTGAACAGGAGCACCCCTTCTTTCAGCACCGAACGAAGGATATGCTTGGACATCAATGAAATTACCACTTAAGTATGCTGCTTCAGCTATTATTTCACAAGCAGTAACTGCTCCCATACCCCCTCTTCCGTGTAAAACAATTTTAATCAGTTCCAATTCGCTCATATTCAAAGCCTAATATGGTTAAACATTATAATTATGAATTAATCTTACTATTTAAAGAGTTTATCAAAATTAAAAACTTTTGTCAATTTTAGTTTTAAGGCTATCAGACTTATTCAAATATAATAAAAAGTTAAAAGATTATAAATCATAATAAGAGTATTCATTTTAAATTTATTCAACGAGCAAGTATTTATGATCAATAAAAAAGGTTATTTTGAAGGTAGAGAGACTAAAAGATTATTTTATCAGTACTGGTTACCAGATTCGAGTAATATTAAAGCATATATAATTGCTCTACATGGTTGGGGGACTCATTCAGATAGAATGGAGGTACCCGCAGAATCATTAACGGAAAACGGATACGCTGTATACGCTTTTGATATTAGAGGGCATTGGAGAAATGCCGACAACAACCTCGGACATATCGATAGTATGGATCATATTCAGAAAGATATTGTTCTTTTTATGGATTTAGTAAAAAAAACCTCTAGAGATAAAAAAATCTTTTTAATGGGGCATTCGTTCGGTGCATTAATTGCTTTAGTCTTTGCGGCTAATCATCCAGCATTACCTGGGGTATTAGTATCATCCCCTTTATTAAAATTAGCTGTAAACTTGTCGTTTAGTAAAAAATTGGGTAAAAAAATCGCTGGACCGATTTCTAAAATTTCTCCAACTAAAACTATAGAAATGCTTATTGAACAAAACCTTTTAACTAGTGACCTCAAA
>JAUWNA010000422.1 GCA_030612905.1 Promethearchaeota archaeon | reverse complement strand
ACCAAAAACTTTCGAATGGGTTCTTTTGATAAAATCGCAAATATTACTGGAGAAAAACTCCACGAGCTTATCATGGCTCGAGGGGGAAAAAATCGATTGGCGTGTTCACCTAACTGCGTCATTAAATGTTCTAATTTAATCGTGGATAAGGATGGCAACCACTTAACTTCGAGTCTTGAATACGAGACAATGGCGCTAAATGGTTCTAATTTAATGATAGACAATCTAGACAGCTTAGCTAAAATTGATCGTTTATGCGACGATAATGGTATCGACACTATAGAATTTGGTGGTACCATAGGAGTTGCTATGGATTGTGGAAAAATTGAATGGGGCAACGCTCAAAAGGTTTTTGAAATCTTGGATAAAGAAATAAGGAACAATACGGAATTAGGAAAGCTATATGGGAATGGTGTTAAAAATGTTGGTGAGAAATTAAACGCAAAAAGAGTTCCTCAAGTAAAAGGACAAGGTATTTCTGGTTATGACCCAAGAGTGTTTAAGGGAATGGGAGTAACCTTCGCAACTTCCCCACAAGGGGCTGATCATACTGCTGGTGCAGCAATAGCGGGTAGGACTGCTAACCAAGCTAAAAGTTACGGTGAATTAACTGAAAATGAGGGTAAATTTGACTTGTCGTATGAGTTGCAAATTTATACTATTGTTATGGATTCGATAGGATGCTGCTATTTTATTGGTCCCAGTTACGAAAATATGGAACTAATTTCTCATGCGATTAATGCTATGTATAACCTCAATTTAACTAGAGATGATATAATCGACATAGGGAAAAATATACTAAAAACAGAAATTGCATTTAACGAAAAAGCAGGCATCGCACAAAATACTAATGAAATACCCGAATTTTTCAGAGAAGAGCCATCAGAGCCCTCTGGTTTAAAATTCACTTTTTCTAAAGGAGATTTGAAATCATTCTGGGACAAATTGAGATAATTCTTTTTTTTAATTTAAATATAGTTTAGTAATCCTTTTTTTTTCATACTTAATTCTGCAACGACTATTAACAGCATTCCTATTAAAGCGAGGAGTAATGGTAATAAAATAGCAGCGAGTAAATGATAAAATAACATCGAGTAAGTAAATATATTCAAAATTAGATGGGCAAACCATAAAAATAAAATTATAATACAATACCCTGAACCACTATAAATGAAGATTAATCTGTGTTTCTTATAGAGCGATAACGAAAAGTGCCAACAACTAATAAGTAAGAGGTTAGAACTAACAACTAAAGCGAATAAAAACGTCAAAGATGGAATAAAAATATTAGCTATTATAACGAGACTTATAATTATTATTGCTATTATAGCTAAGATTTTGGGCGAATGTTTAACGATAAAATCTTGCTCTAATTTTAAGAAAATACTCAGTATAAACGGAGGAATACAAATTAAAATAAAGAGTAGATACAAGAAGGGATTGTTAAGAATAAAATAATCAAAAAATATTGACATAAAAATAACTAGCAAAAGCATCATACTACCTTTCAGTCTACGGATTCCTTCTTTTTTCCCTTGAAAACCCATATTTTATATCAAAAAAATTCTTCAATTAAATTCTGAAATTTAATTTATACTCTAAGAAATTATAAACTTAAATAGAAAAAAAAGTATTTTGAATTAATACTATAATATTTGAATTCTTATTCAAATAAATCAAAAAGAAATAATAATTACAGCAACGAGCAATAAATCTTGAATGAAATAAACATTTTAAAAGAATTGGAAGATATTGTTGGGAAAGATTTTGCCTCGAATAGTTCGGGAGATTTATATATTTACTCTCAAGATCCGGGAGCATCAATTCCTCGCCCTGCAGACTTTGTAGTAATGCCAAATACTTCTAAGGAAGTCCAAGACATAATGAGACTAGCAAATCGAGAAAAAGTTCCAATAGTTCCGATGGGTGGTGGTTTAACTTTGAGTGGGCTTGTAATTCCCGTTAAGGGAGGTATAGTTATGGATATGAAACGCATGAATAAAATAATTGAAGTTAACGAATTGAGTCGGTTTGCCCTTGTAGAAGCGGGAGTAACTTCCGGACAACTTTTAGCGTATTTAAACGAAAACCACCCAAAGTTACAACCACCAATTCCTGATGCACCTCCTTCCGTTACCATAGCGGGAAACGCGTTAATTCATGGTTCTGGTTATTTATCCCAAAAATTTGGAGACCACGGTGCTATGATTAATGGATTAGAAGTTGTACTCCCTGATGGAGAATTATACAAATTAGGCTCTTGTGCAGTCTCAGATTATTGGTTTACGAGAGGCCCCATTCCAGATTTTATTGGTCTGTTTATTAGCTCATTTGGTACATTAGGTATTGTTACAAAACTCTCTATTAAACTATTTCCCAAACCTAAAATGAGAGATATAGTATTTGGCTTATGTAAAGACCCAAGCGTACTCCCAGAATTAATTTCAAACATAACTTTTATGGATGTAGGAGAAGATATTTTGCTTGGTATTCAAGATAAGCCCGATTGGATGAAAGGTTACACATTTATTATCGGTTATATCACGGGTGAGTCTGAAGAGGAATTAAATAATAAAACTAAACTCCTTAAGAAATTATATCGCAAAGGGAAGTCTAGGTACATGAAAGTTCCAGAAAGAATCGCAGATATTTTTCTCGAAAAACCACAATTTGCAGCGAAAGCGGCGGACTTTAGGAACCGCGGAGGCTTCGAGTATGTGGGGGCCTTTATACCGCTCCAATTAATCCCGGAAATAATTCAAATTGGCACAGATATCTCTTTAAAACATGGAATTGTTCCAACATTGGGCGCTAGACTTATAGGGCAAGGTCACGCTGCGATGTTTTTTATATCCTATTC
>JAUWNA010000449.1 GCA_030612905.1 Promethearchaeota archaeon | reverse complement strand
AGTACTCTAGAGTTAAATTGATAAACTTAATAGCGAAGGCTGACTTTAGAGCGACTGATGGAAGAGATGTCGATATTCAAGTTTCGAATTTACTAGCAAAAATCTGTTATTTTTCAGAATTTATTTAGGTGGGTTATATGGGTTACGGAGATGTTATTCAAATGCAAAAAGCAGGGACTACATGGGTGGAAAAATACAGGCCAAAGTCAATTAAAGAGATGGCACCACCTACTGCTAAAGTTAGTGGCCACAAAGTTGATTTAACGGAAGAGTTACAACGTTTTATAGTAAACTTTTTTAAAGAAAAAAGAAAAATTAACGAAACAAATAAAAAAATTCGAGCATATAATCGAACTCACGAAGAAAAAGATCATAAAGAAGAGCTAAAATTAGCCTCTAACAAAGCAGCAGCCTTACTTGAGGGGCCTCCCGGAGTGGGGAAAACTACCATAGCTTATGCTTTAGCAAATGATCTGAATATGGAGGTTGTGGAGACTAATGCTTCAGATACTCGAACTAAAAACGATTTAGAAGCCAAATTAAGTGAAACTACAAAATCTCGAGGGATTATGGATTTTATAGTTGAAAGTAAAAAAAAATTGATTTTAATAGATGAAATTGATGGAATTTACGGAGTTACTGATAGAGGAGCAGTCCCAACGATAATAAAACTTATAGAAGATACGCAATTTCCAATTATTATGTGTTCTAATGAATACAAACAAAACCTTCAGTCTTTATACAAGAAAGTAAGAAAATTTGAAATATATCCATTATCTAACGAAGAAGTGTCGAAAATTGCGAGAAAAATAATTAAAAAAGAAAAGATTTCAAACTTGAGCGAAAAAGTTTTAAGTTTAATTGTTGAAAAAAACCACGGAGATTTGCGTGGAGTTATTAACGATTTGCAAGGCATAAGTCAAGGCTCTTTAGATGGAAACGCTAAAGAGTTAATTTTGAAGCTAAATAGGGATAGTACTGAAGAGATCTTTGTTTTAATTAGAGATTTATTTCAAAAAGCTAACACATTAATTGAAGCTCGAAGTTTAACGGATAAATCAGATGTAGATTATAATTTATTATATAAATGGGTAAATGAAAATCTTCCTACATTTATCAGAATTAACAAGGAAATCGCTCAGGCTTTAGAAAATCTATCTTTAGCAGACGAAATCTTTGGTAGAATTCGTAAAAACCAGTATTGGTCGTTACTACCTTATTTCTACGATCTTTTTGCTGGAGGCGTTGTTTTATCAAGAAAACGGAGAAGGATGGATGAAGGATTCCGTAGAATAATGTTTCCAAGGTTCACATCTACTGGTTTTTTTTCTTTATCAGCAAATGAAAAGCTATTAGTGGAAAAAATTCAAAAGAAGTACAAAATCTCAGATATCGAAGCAGTTCAAGATTTTATCCCATTCTTAAAAACATTATGTAATTCTTCAAGGAAACAACTAAAAGATGTAGGTGAATGGTTTGAACTGGACGCTAAAGAAAAAAAGTTTTTGAAATAGAATAGTCTTGGAATGAAAATTATCTACTCTTTTGTGGGTAGAAAAAATATTCATTTTAACAGATGTTAGATATAATATATAACAAATATGGAAGTTTGGATACTAATTTCGGGAATCTATTAAAATATTTTCTAATAATAACTAAATGAAATTAATTTAATTTTTAATTCAATCAATAATTTTAGCGAATAACTCATTAAACAACTCTTTTAAATATAAGTAAATTTCAATTCATAACAAATATTAATTTAATAAATTGAATTAAAATGGTTGACAAAACAGAAGAACATATATCTGAAGAAAGAGAAACACAGATGTCTAAATCCTCTCAATTAGTCTTACAAATAGCTGGTGCTGCCTTATTTGGGGCTCTTTCTATAGTAATCTCGGCATTTACAACACCTATTCTTCCGAGAGTTCCGGGATGGGGGATTGCTATTATAGATCCGGTATCAATAATATGGGTAATGTGTTTTTTAATATTTGGAGCAAGATCTGGATTACTTTGCTGCGTTCTTGGATCATTTGGTTTAATGCCATTTGATCCGTTTGCACCAATTGGTCCTTTGATGAAATTATCGGCAACAGTTGCCCTTATCATAATCCCTATTATGCTTTTAAAATTATACAAATCAAGGGAAGGAATTAGAAATATTCAAAAAATAAAAAATTATAGAAATTACATAGCATACGGAATATTTGGAATAATTCTAAGAATAGGTATTATGATGATATTCAATTATTTATTGTTCATAACATTGTTTGCAGACGCGTTAGCATTTGTTGATTTAAGCTTTATAGGATTACCTGATGTATCCGGTTGGACCGCAGTAATTATTGGAGTGATCCTTATTAATGCAGAAACGAGTGTATGGGATTTATTAATACCTTATTTAATTGTTTTTGGATTAAAAATTGATAAAAAATTCGCGATTTGGTAATTTCTTTTTTTTTCTTTTCTTTTTTTTCTTAATCGATAAAACCCACTCACTCGACAAAATCATTTAGAGCGCCCCTAATTGCTGCAAATTATCTTCAAAATGCTTGAAGTTTCCCGTGTCAATCTCTCTAATTTTCCACGTACGCCTAACGGTGGCATAT
>JAUWNA010000446.1 GCA_030612905.1 Promethearchaeota archaeon | reverse complement strand
CGACCGAAATTATCTTACACCTATGAAAGTGGGCGTTAACGACTAAATCGTTTTGTAATTGTGCTGCGACTTGCGACGCTATAAACTTTTTTCTAACGGGGGATTTAACGCCCTTCCATATATAGATTCTCCTCAGCCTCTCTTTTACGATAACTAGCACTTGGTAAGGATTTAATACGTTCGTTCCATTATCAGCGCGAAGATCTTCTTCTGTTATATCTAACCTAACTTTTTCGCCAGTACTTTCTAATCCATAAATCATAAAGTTCTCATAAGTTTCAGACATCATTAATTACGATTCTTTTTTTTTTTCTTAAAAACAAAATAACTCTAATGAATTTTTAAATTAACCTCTTATTGAAGGACGATAAATAACTTCTAACTTTTTTTTGCTAGATTAATCATCGAGTAAAAACATATAAAATTATTGAAATAGAGTGTCTTATAAGTGAAGTTAATCAAGCTAAAATCTCATCTATAAAAAAATACAAATTACTTTTTAGCATAATTTAATAGTCATCGTCTATTTTACTTGGTAAGTTTAGGGAATAATATTAACATTCTTGTTTTTTTCTTCTTAAAAATAATTTAGGACTTTTAAAATATGACCGAAAATAACAATAGAAAATTATTCAAATATCGAACCTTAACGCCCTTATGGATTGCTATTTTCATTGATGTGTTAGGGTTTACGCTTTTCTTTCCTATGGTAGGCTTCTTTAGTGAACTCTTTAATACTTCTATGACGATGATTGGTTTAATATTCTCTGCTAATGCGATGTTCGGCTTTTTTTTTGGGCCAATTCTAGCAAAACTCAGCGATAAATATGGGCGAAGACCATTACTTTTGATTTCTCAATTCGGCACGTGTTTAGCGTTTATATTAACCGCTTTTTCAAACACATTATGGATGTTATTTTTAGCGCGCATGATTGATGGAATATTTGGAGGAAATTTTCCAATTGCTAAAGCTATCATAAGCGATAAAGTTCCACCAAAAGATAGAGGTATTCAAATGGCTAACGTTGGGATCGCCCATGTGTTAGCATCTCTAATAGGACCAGCAATCGGCGGTGTTTTTTTTACGTGGTTTGGTCTTTTAGGACCTGGATTATTTGCAGCTGGTCTAACAGTAATTACAATTATTGTTACGCTAGCTATGTTGGAGGAGACATGGCCGAAGGAAAAAAGAATTCAACCTCATGAAAGCAAGTTTGAAGTTTTGCCTAAAATAAGAGATAATAAAAGTGCTCTTTATATTTTAGCTCTCTGGGGCTTTCATACAATCTCCTTTACCACTGTAATGTCTTCCCTTTCCTTTTTCAGTGTTAGCGTTCTAGATCTTACGCCAATCGACATTTCAATCTTATTTATGACATCTGGAATATTTCGGACAGGAATAAGATTTACTCTTTTTAAACCAACTATTAGGAAACTTGGGGAAGATAATGCTATACGTTTGGGTTTGGCTATATTTCTAATCTGCTTTTTCTTATTGGGTTTTTCAACAAGTATTTTTGTTCTTTTTATTCTTATGATGTTTATTAGTTTTGCAGCCTCCTTAACCCGGGGTCCCATGCTTAGTAAAATTACCCAAACAGCATCTCCTCAGGAACAAGGCAAAATTAATGGACTTTCTTCCTCACTAGATAGCATGGCTCAGATATTAGGGCTTCTTATTGGACCCTTTATACTTGACACGCTTCCTCCTTACTGGTTAGGAATCACTGTTGCAATTATTGCCTTCCCGCCATTTGTCATGGCTTTCCAGAAATTTTTCACACATAAAAACTAAATAAATGGAAAGTTCAAAATTTTTTAAGTAAAATTGTACTTAGGGAAATTGATGTTTTTCTTTTGCTTATAATAAATCTAAAAAAAGGAAAAATTATGATTTTAAAAATTCAATAATACTTTGGTTAACTTCTGGAGTTTTTTCAAGAGGGCTGCTATGACCAGCCTTTTCAATAACTACAAGTGTACTATTAGGTATTTTTTCATGAATCTGTTCCATTGATGATTTTGGAGTTAACCCATCGTGAGAAGCAGTAAGTAGTAGCGTTGGATTTTTTACGGTATCTAATCTATCGAATGTGTTGTGGGTTTTTAATGCTCTAGCTTGCATATTAATGTCTTTAGCTGTAGGAGGATTGATTACACTCTCTTTTATTAAATCTTCTGCGGCCCATACGCCATACCACTTTTTTGAAGGGTTTGCTTCCATCTGTTTCCTAAATTTCAGATGAAAGCTTGTACGGGTTCCAGACCACCATGCTTTGGCGGGATCCACTTTTTTCGCTTCTAACTCGCTAAGACGCATATTTTTATAGACTTCTGGTCCTGATGCATCAGGGAAACCGTAATTAGTATTAATTAAAATTACTTTATTTACTCTATTAGGATATTTCAAAACAAAATTCTGAACTATCATCCCTCCTAGTGACCACCCACACACATTTGCTTTTTCAATTCCAAGATAGTCCATAAGGTTTTTAATATCATCAGCAAATATTTCCATGGTGTATTCTGTTTAGGGTCTATCTGATTTCCCCGCCCCGCGATTGTCAAGTCGGATGACTTTAAAATGTTTAGATAACTCAGGTACTTGAGCTATCCAAGATTCCTTTT
>JAUWNA010000051.1 GCA_030612905.1 Promethearchaeota archaeon | reverse complement strand
TCTGCTTGGTCGAGGGGAATAACAGTAATATTTTTATATCCCATGTCCTTCAAAATACGCTCTTGGACGCTCGCATAAAAGCCAAATCTACACGGTCCGCAATCTATTGCCATAATTAGGGTATCAGCACCTTTCTCAATTGCGTTCACAAAATCTCCAATAGTCGCTTTAAACGGAAAGCACACGAATTCGGGGGAATGCTTTACTCCAATCTTGATCGCTTCCCGATTCGTTGGATCTGGGACGATAACATCTAGACCTAAGCTTGTAAATAGAGTCTTAAATGCAACCCAGTTTGGCCCCATATTGGGGAAGCTAATAATCATAATATTAAACGGAATGAAATTTTAATTTTTTACTCAATCAAGTATTTGATTAAACAAAAAATTTGATAAAATAAAAAATTACCCAATACAAACAGATTATCAATTGTATGACAATTTTAATAAAAAAACTGAGCAAAATTAATAATTAAAAAATAGATATCAATAAACCTATAACTCATTTCCTAATTTTTTAAAAAAACCTAAAATTACTTCGCTTGATAAATAAAACCCCTTTTTAATTAAAAGATCTAAATTTTCTAATATTTCTTGATTATTTTTTAGACCTCTTTTATTAACGAGTGATAATATCCCTAAAGTTCCTAATACATCTATCTTTAAAGATTTAGCAATATTTCTTGCTTTTTTTTCATCAATAAGTAATAATGGGTTATTGGATTCTATACATAAATTAAGCGCTTCGGTTTCTCCTCTTCCAAGATTTAATTCAGGATATTTTAGTTTAGTAATCTCTTTAACCAGAATCCATTTTTTTTCAATTTCTTTCTTTAAAATCTCTCCTTCTTCATTTAAAGTTCTAGGTGTATTTAAAATCTCATCATAAACAGCTTTAGGAATAATTATTTCTTTAAAAAGACTTTTTAATATGGATAGTTCATTTTTTTTAATGAATGCAATTAAAGGAGTTGCATTTGAAATGATTGAATATTGTTTCATAATTCTTTAACCTTTTTCAAATCACTTTCTAATTCTTCAAGGTCATAATTAAGAGGAATACTATTTTGTGATAATTTTTCTAACATTTCCCATATAGATAGAGAACTTAATTCCGCTGCTTTTCCTAAAGAAATTTCTTTATGTTGATATAATTTTAAAGCATATTCTAGTTTCCATTCGGGAATAGCCTTATTTAATAGCCTTCTTACTACACTAGACCTATCAAGATTCTCTAACTTTGCAATTCTTTCTATCTCTTCAACCATTTTATCTGGTAACCTTGATGTTATAGTCTTACCCATATTTATTCATCATTTATTATATGTTTTAAACACAATAAAATTAACACAATATTTTTTTATAAATTTATGCTTTTCTTCGGTTAGAAAATTAATTGCATAGAAAAATTGAATTATAAGATTATCTAATTTGAATAATCCTTATTAATTTTTAAAAACGGTTTATAAAAAATAGGTAATAGTTTATTCATTAAGCAGATTTAATCGTTAATTTATTCCTTCTCCCGACCGTCAACCCCTTTTTCTTTCTTCGGATCATTTCGACAAAACTTTCCACCCTTGTGAGCAGTCCGGCTTCCCCGCTATGCTCGTCCATTATAATTTCTAAAAAGGGAAGTCCTACAACTTTCATGGCTCTCATGATCAGTTCAGAGATAAGGCTATCTGGTCCGCATGCGAAGCTAATTAGGAAAATTACGCCATCTATTTCGTCGCGTCCTTTCGTAAGGAAAAATCGAATAGCCTGCATAATTTCTTCTTCGTGTCTCCAATAATTTTGCCCCTCTTGGGTTCACTATAACGGGCTTCTTGAAAATTGATTCTGGCAGATTTTCGATGGTAATTACCTCAACTCCTTGGTCTTTCAATTTTTTTTGAAAATCGAGGTTAATAAAAGTATCAAATATATTATAATCATGCCCTAATAGCAAAAATCGTATATCACCCTCGCTTTTTCTTTTTGGTAAGGTAAAAGGGCGATTTCTTTCAACCAACCTTAAAGCATGGTTAACAGAGGCACCCATACACTCGAAGAAAGTCTTGAACGCCGGCCACGAATTGCCCATATTTGGAAAAGAAACTTTCATAACAAAATAGCCTCTCAAAGGTTAAAAAGAGATCCGATACCAAAAAACGAATTTCTTGAAAAAAACTCGAGTCCATTCTTAACGGTGAATCCTACATCTAATTTCTTTGATGGATTCAGCATTGTTAAAACCATTGACATTGGTTTTTCAATACTAGACACGAAATATTCAAAATTGGATTTCGGCTTAAAATATATATTTTTTATTTCATCCGGGACCACATACTTGACATCTCTAAACAAGGGATTATTTTTCTTGTTGCCAACCATTAAATCATGAAATGCTTCGATTCTTGTTCTAAGTCCTTCAAAACCAGAACTTCCATCAAGACTAAAATGAATGTGGGGCATGTAAAACTTATCCATGTTTTTCTCAGCTTCTAACATTCCCATGAAGGATATTTCAGGCATGCAAGTAAATGGAAAAATGTGACAAAATCCATCAAAACCTTTTTCTTGAGACTCAAGATAACTTCCCATGTTCCATACTGCTTCTCCACCAATATCCATTGGAATATACTTTCTCGCCTTATGTTCAAGCCGTCTTCTTCGTTTGCTGGCGTCAAGTTTGTACATGACCCAATCAAAGACGTCATACTGCTTGTGAACCTCGATACCCATGACGCCTAATTCTCCCATCAGATCATAATTAACCCATTTCTCCAACATGACTTGGATTTCCCCAGTATAACAAACCCTCAAAGGTTCCATTTCCTTGTCAATAGGAATCTTGCGAAAATTTTCATCTATCGTTCTATCAAAATTAGATAATTTCATCAAATTATTTTCGTTATCAAGTAAATTCATCAAAGTATGAACTACTTTGGTAGTCATTGCTTTGTTTTTTTCTCGACATCTAACAAGTCCTTCAATATGGGTTATTCTTTCAACATAGTATGCTTTGACCATGAACAAGAGTGTGTTTCTTAAAATTTTATAGTCCTCAAATTTTCTTCCTGTTCTTTTTTCTAAATCACGAAATACCCTTAGCCATTCAAGATTTCGGAAATCATCTTGACGTAGATAAAACATTCTAACATCCTTGAATCCCATGTTTTTCATGATTCTTTTCTGGATAACGCCATACATTCCTGCTCGACAAGGGCCGTAGTCAGCAATCATCGCAAAATCTTTAACATCATAATTACGATACAGGTTTATCATTTCACCAAGAATGACTTTAAATGGAAAACAAACGAATTCAGGAGAATTTTTGACTCCATCACTAACAATTTCAGTGTTTACTAGAGGGGGATCAACAACTTCAATACCAGGAAGATCATGGAATAAACCTCTGAAAAAAATATAGCTCCAACCCATTCGTGAAAATGAAACTCTAACATTTACCATTTACCGCACCTACTATTCCATCGTGCAAATATCGCATCATCCTTTTCTCTTCCAGTTACTCTACTTTTATCTTCTTGCCTGACAAGGTATTTAACTGTACATCTATTTGCACAATCAAGACAGCCAAATGAACCTAGAGCCAAGTTCATTTCACTAACTTTTAAGCCATGAAAAGAAGATATATGTCCATTTACATGTTCCTTTGCCAAAATGGCTGAACCAAATGCTCCCATCACGTAATAGTTCTCATGAACAATGACTTCATACCCCAATTCTTCTTCAAAAGCATTTTTTATTCCGGAATTTGCTGCAACTCCTCCCTGGAATACGAAGGGAGGATACAGTTTTTTACCCTTGCAAACATTATTCAAGTAGTTTCTAACAAGAGCTTTACACAATCCCTTGATAATTGATTCTTTAGAATATCCTTCTTGTTGTTTACTGATCATATCAGATTCGGCAAAAACTGTGCATCGTCCTGCGATTGAAACCTCCTCTTCTGCCCGAAGAGCATAATCCCCAAATTCTTCAATTGGAACCTTGATCCGAACTGCTTGGTGATCTAGAAAAGAACCAGTTCCGGCAGCACAAACACTGTTCATGTTAAAATCTGTTACGATGCCATTTTTCATCAATATAACTTTGCTGTCCTGTCCCCCGATTTCAAGAATTGTTCTCACGTCAGGGGTATAAGCTGAAGCTCCAATTGCATGAGCAATTATTTCAGGTTTTGCTATATCTGCACCGATAAGAGCTTTTATTAAATACCTAGCAGAACCTGTTGTCCCTACACCACAAATACTTTTTTCGATGTTATCGGGAAGGACTTCTTCCATGTATTTTAGATTTTCTTGTGTAGAAACAATGGGAGAACCATCATTTCTGGTCCAGGTAGCATACAATAATTCATTTCTCTCATTAATTATTGCACATTTCGTGGAGACACTTCCGACATCGATTCCTAGATATAACTTGTCATCCACATCATCTGAAAGAATATTCTTGATAAATTCTGGTTCATTCAATTGTATTTCTTCCTCCTTATCATTTCGATAAAAGATTCTACTCTTGTAGTTATTTGAGATTCTCCAGTGTGTTCATCTAATGTGAGATTAATAAAAGGCTTATCTTTCATGTCAAAATCCTGCATTACCAATTCTTGAATTAAAGAATCAGGACCACATGCAAAAGAAATCAAGAAAATACCCCCATCAATCTCTTCATTATGGATAACATAATCAGATAATTGCATCAATTCTTCTTCATTATCCCAGAAATTGCAAAAATTATCATCAATTTCAACTCTTCTTGAGAAGATTTCCTTTGGAGCATTTTCAACAGTTACAACATCAACAAAATTGGATTTGAGAATATCCATTAATCCATGATTAATAATTGATTCATAAGTATTGTATGGATGACCAAGAACCATTAATGAAAGTGGATAATTTTCATAATCTTTGTTAAGTTTAGGTTGAAATTTTTTCTTAAACTTATAATTTGGATATTTTTCAAAAGGATACATTTTGTAAAGTGCATCAGGAACAAGAATTCCATCCTCAATCAACTCATGGAATTCTTCAAGTTTTTTATATCCATTCTCATACGCAAGTTTTGATTCTTCTTTTGATTTATCTAATGTTTTTCCAAAATCTATTGCTGATTTCATCATTGAATGTTCCCTGGCATTAAAAATCCATTCAATAACGGGAATATTAGAAACTGCTGAGTGTTGAGTGACATCTGGAAGGATCAGGAATTTCGGACAATAATAATGATCATTACTCTTACTAATGAGTCTTGGAACAAATATAAAATCTAGATCGGGGTGATTTCTCGATAAATAATTCACATGACCATAATGAATCTTGACTGGAATGCATAAATCGGTTGCAGATTGATTAGATCCGTTGGTAAGAATTTCTTTGTTTGTTTCTGGACTCACAATAACTTCGCAACCAAGACTTGTAAGCATTCCTTCCCATAATGGAAAATACTTGTAGAAATACAGGGAACGTGGTATACCTACCTTCAGTCTTTTCGTCTTTTCAGTCTTTTTATTATAATTCGTCTTTTCGTATAAGTTTCGAAATAGGTTCTTGGGATCCGTTCGTTCTTTCACTTTATCGTAAAATTTCTTGTTATATACCTTCCAGAACAAGTCTTCCTCGTAGAAATTGTGAGTTATCAAGGTTTTCATTCCCCTGAGCTCATGAACCTTTTCTTCTAGCGCTTTATAGAAGTTAAATCCCTTTCTTTTTTGCTCGAACCCGTAGATGGCAAAATCTATGAATAGCTCATCCTCGATGGGAGCGACCATGTCTTGATTGAGCCACGGGTAGAACTTGTACCCATCTAGTTTGTTTTTTTGCATGCGGTAAGGGACGATCCAAACCGGGAAGTAATCAAATAACTCCAGGTACCAATTGAAAAATTCTTCCGCGTGAGTGATTGGTATGAAGACATCAATAATCACGTCCGGTTCTCCCCCCTTCTTAGTTAAAAATGGCAATCGTTCGCTGATCTTAAGAATATTTGTCGATCCAAGTATAAAGGGCCCTACTAACCACCGGACTACTTTATTCTCAAAAATTCCTCCAGCAACATTCCGTATCGACCAGTGGCAATCTGCATCATACCTGAAAAAATAATCTATGGTGAAGAGGAAGTCTCGCTTTCTTTTCATCGCACTTTTGTAATAAATATCGTAGAAATATTTACTCTTGTAAGGAGCTTCCTCCTCATCAACGAAGCTGGCAACGCAGAGTACGTTCATATTCTCGGAGAAGATAAGCCCGTCCATCATTTCAATATCCTGCTTTTCGTAGTGTTGCTTGATAGCTTCCATGTATTCACTAAAAGTATCGTAACGGATGTAATCGATGCGGACGCACTCTTTTGCTGGAACGAGCCTGAACTTCAGGAGCGTGATGATTGCAATCGTGCCGAAACTCCCGTGCAGCATCTCGAATATTTCATGGTTATCACTTTTCGTGCATAACATTATGTCACCTGTTCCTGTCACAATCTCTATTTCTTCACAGGAATCGAAAAATCCCCCATACTTGAAAGACATGGATTCAACTGAACATCCTGCTACTACCCCGCCTATCGTGATTTCCTTGAGCTCGGAAACACATTGCGGTACAAGCCCATACTTTAAGGTTTCTCTTGCAAGCCTAAAAAAAGTAACCCCTGCTTCTGCAATACACGTCCTTGTATCCGTGTTTATCTCAATAATGTCTGTAAGTGACCTCACGTCTATCGGCTTGTCACTATAGATCGGGTTATCCGGCTGTGGAGCCATGTGGGAAACGCTCGCCTTTTTTAGAGAGAAATATTCCCCCGGCTTCGCGTTATCGTACGCATTTCTAACCATTTCAGAGATCGCTTCTACTTTTCTTTTATGTATTGCTAGTTTTTCTTCGCTCATGTCAAACACAGGGTTGGGATTTTTAAACACAGTTTAAAATAAAAATTTACCCATTATAAACAGATTATCAATCGTATGTTATTTTTAATAAAAAGTGGTTTAAAATATGATTTTGGAGCCTATACTTCTTGTTTTGATTGAATTGTTAGATGTTGTTTCTTTCCTAAATCTAACCTTCTTTTCTTTCTCCGAATCATTTCTACAAAACTCTCGACTCTAGTGAGTAAACCTGCCTCACCGCTATGCTCGTCCATTATAATTTCTAAGAAGGGAAGTCCTACAACTTTCATGTCCCTCATAATCAACTCTGAAATCAAACTATCTGGACCGCACGCAAAACTAATTAAAAATATGACTCCATCTATTTCCTCTCGCCCTTCTGTGAGAAAATATCGGATGCTCTGCATGATTTCTTCTTCGTGGCGCCAATAGTTTCGGAGTTTGCCGCCTCTTGGGTTGACGATAACCGGTTTCTCAAATACAAATTCGGGTAAGTTTTCGATTGTAATAACTTCTACTCCTTGATCGTGTAATTTTTTTTGAAAATCAAGGTTGATAAACGTATCAAATATATTATACCCGTGTCCTAGTAATAAAAACTTTATATCACCGGTGTGTTTCTTCTTAGGTAAAGTAAACGGGCGATTTCTTTCAGTCAACCGTAGAGCATGGTTAACCGAGGCGCCATTTCTTAGAAACTCGTGATATTCATCAAAATACTTTTGAGCTTGGTAACTAACCAATCGTTATAGAAAAATATAAAACAATAAATAGGAAATAAAAAATAGTTAATGGTTTTTTTTATTAAGCAGATTTAATCGTTAATTTATTCCTTCTCCCGACCGTCAACCCCTTTTTCTTTCTTCGGATCATTTCGACAAAACTTTCCACCCTTGTGAGCAATCCGGCTTCCCCGCTATGTTCGTCCATTATAATTTCTAAAAAAGGAAGTCCTACAACTTTCATGTCTCTCATGATCAGTTCAGCGATAAGGCTATCTGGTCCGCATGCGAAGCTAATTAAGAAAATTACGCCATCTATTTCGTCCCGTCCTTTCGTAAGGAAATATCGAATAGCTTGCATAATTTCCTCTTCGTGTCTCCAATAATTTTGTAATTTTGCCCCTCTTGGGTTCACTATAACGGGCGTCTTGAAAATAGATTCTGGCAGGTTTTCGATGGTAATGTGATTAACTCCTTGGTCTTTCAATTTTTTTTGGAAATCGAGGTTAATAAAAGTATCAAATATGTTATAACCATGCCCTAATAGCAAAAATCGTATATCTCCTTCGCTTTTTTTTTTTGGTAAGGTAAAAGGGCGAATTATTTGGACTAACCTTAAAGCCTGGTTAACTGAGGCGCCCTCTCGAAGAAAGGCGTGATATTCGTCGAAATATTTTTGCGCTTCTTTATAAGCATTTAAGGCTTTGTTTTGTCCTTTTCCCAGTTGCTTTCCGAGTTCAACGGCAGCTGTCGATATCGGAAACTCTTTAACGTTTACTTCAAAATTTAAAATCTTTGGAATACCAGGTAGAATTTTAATCACATCTGGTAAAGACAAAAATTTAGGGCAAAAGTACGAATCTTTTACTTCCGAAACATATCTAGGCACAAAAATGAAGTCTAAATCAGGATGATCTTTTACTAATCTTAAGAGTTGACCGTAATATATCTTGACCGGAATACACAATTCCCCAAATCCGTGTGTTACGCCTACTTCGACGATCTTCTTGTTTGTAAGAGGACTTATAACGATTTCAGCGTCTAATTCTTCAAGTAACTTTTTCCAAAACGGAAAATATCTATAAAAATGAAGTGCTCTTGGTATCCCTACTTTGATCCGTTTCTTCTCTGTTTGTTGAGGCGCTTCCATTAGTTCCACTTTTATTCTCGTTTAGGCATCTGGGCTATCGTATAAAAGCAAATCTTTAATTTGAGCCATCATATTATCCGTCAAACGCCTCAATTCGGCGTAATCTGGTATTGGTTTGCCCCAATATTTTTTGTGTTCCATAAATGGGGGTCCTGCTTTTAATATAGACCCTCTATAGAAATTCAACATCTTAGCGTGTTTTGGGTACGTATTTTCTGTACCCGTAATTCCTACTAATAAGATGGGTACTTGCTTTTCAATAGCTAATCGCATGGCACCTGTGTGGCCATCTAAGAGTTCACCACCGCCTGGATTGGTAGTTCCTTCAGGGTACATCATAACCAATTCTCCGTTATCAAGAAGATGTTTAGCGTAATTATATGAATCAATATCGTGTTGCCCCCTTTTTAATGGAAACGCGTGGTGGGTTCTAACCCAAGCGTTAACGATTGGGAATTTAAACAAACCTTGTTTCGCCATTTGGTAAAGAATTCGTTTTTTATGGTATGT